>NZ_BRLB01000006.1 GCF_027923465.1 Vallitalea longa | reverse complement strand
CAATATTAAAATATTACAGGGTAGGGCTTACCCGTAGAGCTTGGTAATAATAGTAACCATTAGGTTACTACGTCCCAAGAAACCCCCTCAAAACCGTTTTATAGGTTTAGTGGGGGAGCATGTCACTTGACTCCTTCTACATTTTTAAATACGCTTTCGAATCTATTTAATCCTTCATCTATTATTTCATCTGTATCTGCAAGACTGGTATACATCCTGCTTCCTGCAAGAGTCACTAGACCTTCTGCCATATATGCGGCACCCATTTCTTCCATCATGTGTTTTCTGGCTTTCATTTCTTTCATTCCACCTAGTCTGAATATCTTGGTGAACATTGTTCCTGCTGTTTCAAGATGACATATTGAACCTTGATTATAAGCGACAAAAGGAAGATCATAATGTCTAATCAATTCTTTTAATCCTTTTGTCAATCGATCCCCTGCTCTACCTGCTACTTCACAAGCATTGGTTCTCTCAATTTCTTTTATGGTATAATATCCTGCCAAAGCACTTATTGGATTAGCTGCAAGTGTTCCTCCTGCATATGCTCTCTTCTTACCGCTCTGGAGTCCTGCTGCGATATGTTCCATTAAGTCCTTTCTTCCTCCAAGTCCACCGGCTGAAGGATAACCACCTGCTATGATTTTACCAAATATAGTAAGATCGGGTTTTACATCAAAATATCCTTGAGCCCCACCAATACCTATCCTGAATCCACTTACAACTTCATCAAATATTAGTATAGCTCCATATTTATCGCACAGTTCTCTTATATTTTTGTTGTAATCTTTATCAATTGGCCTAGTTCCACTTTCGGGTCCTACTGGTTCAACTATTACAGCTGCTGTACCACCTCTTAATCTATTGAATCTCAATACCCTCTCTAAACTGTGTAACTTATTAGGATAGGCTTCTTGAGTATTACGACGGCATTTACCAGGAATACCATGTGCTTCGAATCCTCTTGTATTAGGTATGTGAAGTCCATATACCATCTGGTCACTCCAACCATGATAAGCACCACCTAATTTTATTATCTTTTTCTTTCCAGTAGCAAGTCTTGCGATTCTTATAGCTGCCATGACAGATTCTGTTCCACTGCCAAGCATTCTATAGAGTTCAACGGAAGGAAAATGTTTCTTCACTTCTTTCGCGATTTTCAGTTCATATTCATGGAATAATCCAGTAACAGGTCCACATTCTTTTATAAGTTCAATAACTTTTTCCTGTACAGGCTTATAATTACTACCTAGTATAGTTGGACCGCCAGCCTGTAAAAAGTCAATATACTCGTTACCATCAATATCATACATATAAGGTCCATCCACTTTAGTAATAACTATAGGAAATGGATGATTGAAAGCTAGATTATGCTGCACCCCTCCTGGAATATGTTCTTTGGCCTCTGTAATCATTTCTTTCGATTTCTTGCATCTGGTATGAAAATAATCAAGATACTTATTCATGGCATCTCTTTTGACTCTACGTATTGGTTGTGCCAATAAATTATCAATCTGCTCATATATCTCTTTTGTATCATGCCACTTAGATACTGAATATCCTTTCTTCTCCATAATATACCTCCCAACATTATAATTACTAATTTATTAATTCTATTTATTGACTTCACTGTATATCAGTTAAGCTTTAATCATTAGAATTATGTTTATATATGCTAGTCGATATCATGTATCAGATTCGTATATTATCTGTAATTACTGTACTGAAAGTCCTTTATATATAATATCTAATATACTACTTACATCATCTATCGTAACTTTTTCTTTACTGTCAAACCATCTAAAGATCAAACTATAATAAGCACCTATAATTGAGTTTACAATAACCTTATTAGTAACATCTTTAGTGAATTCCAGATTTTCTTTTCCTTCATCAACTAGACTATCAAGTAATTCGTATATCTTATGAAACGGTGAATTGCTATCACCACTATTTATTATAGTGGAAAAAACCATTCTACCTGTTAATTGCATATACGGAATTGAATCTTTCAGTAGTCTTTCCATAATCATCTTAATCTTTTTTTTGCTAGATTCAATCTTGTAAAAATTCTCATCAGCAAGTTCAAGAATATCAAAAACCTCATCTTCTGCTACAGCTAACATTAGTCCTTCCTTGTTAGTGAAATAATTAAAAAATGTTCCCTTAGAAACATCACTTCGCTCGGTGATATCCTCAATTAAAACATTCTCATATCCTTTTTCTTCAAAAAGATGTCTAGCTGCAGTAAGTATATTTGATTTAGTCTTAATTTTTTTACGTTCTCTACGAGAAATATTTTCTATATTCATACTTCCTCCATTTATATAATTTACTATGTTAATTATTAACCCTTAGCTTTAATTCAATTATACATATAAATATTATTGCAGTCAAGAATATTTATACTTAAGTTTAAAATTATACAATAGTTAACTTTTATATTAAATTACAAATTTATATTAGCATTCAAATAAATGTTATGATATAATGAATTTAGACTCTAAATTGTGAACCGTAAGAGATTACTTGGAGGAGGGATAAAGTGAACTTAAAATATGTCATTGCTCATGACGTAGGAACCAGTTCATGTAAAACAGTTCTAGTTGATACATTAGGAAATACTATCTGCAAATCCTCTAACAGTTATCCTGTTGATGTTCCCCATCCTAACTGGGTTGAACAGAATCCCACTGATTATTATGAAGCAGCTGTAAAAGGTAGTAAAAATGTTCTTAATGAATCAAGAATTTCTCCTACAGATGTTGTAGGAATTGTTTTCACTACTCAAGCAATGGGTATCATTCCTATTGATAAACATAACCGAGTACTTCGTCCTAACATTACTTGGGTAGATGGAAGAGCTGAAAAACAAGCTAAAAAAATCATGAAAAAACTTATGGGGGAAAAATTATTCAAAAAAATTGTTGGTATTGAATTAGTTGGTAAAGATGTAATTCCAAAATTGCTATGGATAAAAGAATACGAACCAACTATCTACAATGAAACAGAATATTTTCTTGATGTTAACGGTTACCTAAAATTCAGGACCACAGGTAAAAAAGTGACGGAATACTCTGGAGCCTGTTCTTATGGGTTTGATCTCAAGAAAAAAGATTGGATGAGATTCATCATAAAAGCAGCAGGAATCGACATCCATAAGCTTCCACCTCTCGTAAGTTCTATTGACAATGTAGGTGGTCTAACAGAAGAAGCTGCAAAAGCCATGGGACTTGTAGAAGGTACTCCTGTATTCGGAGGCTGTGATGATACCCAAAGCGCAGCAATAGGTTCTAGTGCTGTAGAAGAAGGAGAAGCCCACATATATCTTGGTACATCTGCATGGGTATGTGTAACCACTAAGAAAAACCTGAAATTCAAACATGCAGCAGTCTGTTTGCAAAGTGGTGATCCAAATATGAATATTGTAGTAGGCATAATAGAATCTGCCGGCTCATGTATCAAATGGATTGCAGACGAATTCTATAAGCACGAACAGAATGACCCTAATATCAAAAACATATATGAATTAATGGACGAAGATGTCAAGAAAGTTCCCGCTGGTTCCGATTACCTTATATGCACACCTTGGATGCGTGGAGAACGTTGTCCCGTCAGTACAACTACTACAAGAGCTACTCTATTCAATATTACTCATGAACATACCCGTGAACATATGATGCGTTCTGTTTACGAAGGTGTCGCCTATAATCTAAGATGGATAATAGAAAACTTCATAAAAGATTTTTCTTTTAATATAACTGATCTTAAGATAATAGGTGGTGGTGCTTTAGATAAACAATGGATGCAAATCATCTCAGATATCACCAAAAAGAAAATTCAAGTAACTAACAATCCTCAGATGTGTGGTGCTCTTGGCGCTGCAATGTGTGCATTCGTCGGTCTTGGAATCTACAAAGATTTTGCAGAAATCAAGAAAATCATTTATCCTCAAAATACATACCTTCCTGACACTAATAATTTTCAACAATATGATAAGCTTTTTAATTCATACAAATCTATATATTACTCACTTAAGAAAACTTACAGTGAAATTAATTCTTGGAGATTCTAATTCATCACAACAATATAAAATCAAATGGCTTTTTTAATAAAACAATAGACGGAGGTCAAACAATTGAAAGAATATAAGATTTATCCCTATAGATGGGTAGTACTTCTTTGTACACTACCTATACTGGCTATGACTAACATATTCTGGCTAACATTTGCACCCATAACCAACTCAGCAGAAAGTTATTATAATGTCTCAGGTATAAGTATTGCTTTCTTATCAATGTGTTACATGATTGTCTATATAATAGCAGCTATACCAGCTTCAATACTTATTGATACCAAGGGTTTCAAAATTTCAGTAACCATAGGTGCTGTTCTTTCAGCAGTTTTCGGCATGGCTAGGGGTATTTTTGCTGATAACTATACCATAGTAGTCATTTGTCAGATAGGTGTTGCATTAGGTCAACCATTCCTTGTTAATGCTATCACTAAAATAGCAGCCAGATGGTTTCCCATTGACTCTAGGGCTACAGCTTCTGGTTTGGCGACAATGGCAGGTTACGTCGGAATGGTAATTGCAATGATTCTCTCACCTAGACTATTTGAATCTGTAGGAATGAAAAATCTACTGATGTATTACGGTTATGCATCAGTAATCTGTGCATTGATATTCATAATGTTCGCTAGAGAAAAACCTAAAACTCCACCGGGACCAGAATATCAATCAACTACTTTTAAAGTAAAAGAGATAAACAAGTTATTTAAGAAAAAGACTTACATATATCTAATGATTTGTATGTTTGTTATGATGGGTATATTCAATGCTGTAATGACTTGGATTGAAGAAATGCTGTCACCTAGAGGAATTACTTCCGTTCAAGCTGGTTTAATAGGTGGAATATTAGTAATAGTGGGACTTATTGGTGCTGTCATTCTTCCTGCATTCTCTGATAAATTGAAAAGAAGAAGACCTCTTCTATTATGGCCGATAATACTTACCATACCAGCATTCCTAGGACTAACTTTTTCTAGCGAATACATTGTAATAGCAATCTTTGCAGGTTTAGTCGGATTCCTAGTAATGGGTATGGGACCAATAGCCTTTCAATATGGTGCTGAAGTGGCTTATCCTGTCCCAGAAGGAACATCTTTTGGCATATTAATGCTTATGGGTCAGATATCAGGAATAATATTTATATTTTTAATGGATGCCTTAGGCAGTGCAGCATCTGGTGATATGACCTTATCTCTCGTCATATTCAGTGTTCTGATACTCATAACATTCATAATTGCATTAAAACTAAAGGAATCACCTATAATATTAGATGCAACAGGTAATATTTCAAATAAGGAATGTAATAAGCCTGAAGGTGAATTACTAGAAAAAAGGAAAAAAGAATTGTGCGAAGCTGGATTACGTTTACTTGAAACTGGACTTATAGCAGGAACTTGGGGCAACATAAGTATGAAATTGAATGATGATTATATGTTAATTACTCCAAGTGGAATTCCCTATGATAAACTAACACCTGATGATATGGTATTGGTCAATATTAATGACTTTAGCTATGATAGTAATAATAAACCTTCCAGTGAGAAGAGACTCCATGGAGAGATTTACAAGACCAGAAAAGAATTCAATGCAATCATTCATACTCATTCCTCTAATGCATCAACTGTAGCAGCAGCCAAAAGAGAAGTTCCTCCACTATTGGACGATATGGTACAGATACTGGGACCTTCTGTTCGTGTAGCTGATTATGCATTACCTGGTAGCAAAAAATTGGTCAAAGGAGCCATTAAAGCCCTGAAAGGAAGAAGTGCTGTTTTACTGGCCAATCATGGAGCTGCATGTGGTGGACGAAATCTCGAAGAAGCATTTACAGCTTGTTTCATTCTAGAAAAAGCGTGTAAAACTTTTATTGAAGTACAATTTCTAGGTGGTGGAGTTCCAATAAACAAATTTGAAAGTTATATGATGCATAAGGTGTTTTTGAAAAAATATTCAAAAAATGCTTTAGAAAAGTAACAAAATTCATGTTTTAATTATATTTACAAACAAGAAAGCTAGAGCTGTTGATTATCCTATCAGCTCTAGCTTCTATTTTACTGTAAAGCCAATACAAATCAGTTATTTATATTTTTAGATATATATTTATTATTATAATTTTTTGGAAATTTATTCTAATTATGTGCTTTAATTAAAGTTCAACCACATATTAGGTAAATTCAGTCGTATATTAGGTAAATTAATACTTATTTACTTGTTTTTATTTTAATAAAAATTAAGCCATTTCTAATAATAATGATATAAGTATTTTTTTTTAGAAATAATTCTATAGCAATTAATATGTAACATTACAATAATTTATTAAGATAAGGAGGATAAAGATGAAAAAAATAAGCGTTATACTTATATTCACTTTATTTGCATCTGTCATGTTTACATCATGCAGATCCAATGAAGAACCTGTAAAAGGAATAGAATCATCAGTTAACCAAACTGGACAAATGCAAGCTGTGAAAATAACAGCAGATAATTGTAAAGTAACAGTAGGATGCGATCCTAATTCATCAGTATTACAAACTTGTAATAAAGACACTACACTTAATGTATTAAGTGAGATAAACAAAGATTGGGTAGCAGTTAAATTAGACAACAATCAAATAGGTTTCGTTCCTCAGAAACAGTGTACACCAGTATTACCTGATAGTGCATTAAACAAAGGTAATCAAGCTTCACAAGGCAATAATGTTCAAACTCCTAGTGGTGGAAAAGGCAATCAGAATACTACCAAGAAAAATGGTTATGACAATCTATTGAAGACTCCACCAACAAGAGATAATCCAAACATTATGCAACAGACACCTAACGATACAACTACTCAACAACAAACACCTGGAACAGACACAACTACACCGCCAGAAAACAATAATGTAGAAACAGATACTGATAATAATAATACTACTACAAACCAAAATATATCAAACGAAGAACAACAACTAGTTAAATTGATTAATCAATCAAGACAACAAAATGGATTGAAACCTCTCGTAGCAGATAATCAGCTTTCAGAAGTTGCAAGAATAAAATCAAAAGATATGATAGATAATAATTATTTCAGTCATAACTCACCTACTTATGGTGATCCATTTAAGATGTTGAAAGATTTTGGTATACAGTACCTAAGTGCTGCTGAAAATATAGCAGGTAATAAATCAGTAGAAGAAGCCCATGAAGCATTAATGAATTCTCCTGGGCATAGAAAAAATATTCTTAATCCTGAATTCACACATATTGGAATAGGAATTCAAAAAGGTAGTAAATACGGCTACATGTTTACAGAATTATTTATGAAAAAATAACTTACATCTATGCTTACTAATTAATAACATCGAATAAATTTTACCCAGTACCTTCCACTGTACCTTCCTACTAAAGCTAGTAAAAATTCTTGATCATAGAACTTTACTAGCTTTCAAATATATCCATTTATGCTATAATATACTTATCCAAAATACATTTCTATTTTATATCATCAACTAACTCACAATATACAACATTAACTAAAATCCTACTAGATAATATCTATCCAATGAAAATTTTTATTAAGAAGGAGGTATTACTATGACAGAATCCACAAGACAATCATTGATACTCTTGAGAGATTCTTCAAATTTTCAATGGTATATCATTCCAATACTTTTGCTAGTTATCTATATCTATGCTGTTGAGGTTGAAAAAAGAAATTGGAATGTTCTTTTAGCTGGACTGGCTTTCTGGGGAATGGATTGGATTAATGAAATATGGAATTCATTAGTATTCCATTTTACAGGATATGCACCTGTGTGGGGAGCACCAACCAAAAGTGCATATTTGATACTAATCGGCCTAAATATTGAGATTACACTTATGTTTCTAGTTGCTGGAATAGCATGTGCCAAAATGCTACCAAAAGATAAGAAAATAAAGATATTAGGTATTCCTAATAGATATTTTTTAGTAGTTTTTAATTCCATATTGTTTGTCATAGTAGAAATAATATTGAATCATATAGGCGTATTAACCTGGGAATACTCCTGGTGGCAAGGCTATTGTCCTTGGTTAATTATACTTATTGGTTATATGCCATTCATAACAATGTGCTATATCGTTCATGATATGAAAAAATTAAAAAACAAACTAATAACCGTTGGAATTATATTTTCTATAGACATACTAGGATTAATAATATTCGGACCTATATTAAATTGGATCTAAGAATAAATATACATAAGCTCACAAATAGAAGGATAGATTGTAATAATGTCGAATAAGTAAGTATACACTAACTCAAGGAGGAAAAATATGGTATCTTATCAAGAACGAGTTAAGAATTTAACTAGTAGTTATGGAAATTGGTTTCATGACAATACACTTCTAGAATACGGAAAAATGACTTCTTCATTATACCCCTATACTAAACTTTTTTCCCCTATAACAATAAATAGAACCAAAATCAAGAATAGGTTGATAATGGCACCAATGGGTAATATTTCTATGTGTGACGAAACCGGTAGACCTAACGAAAAAATGGTTAGCTATTTTACAGAAAGAGCTAAAGGTGGTGTAGGATTAATTACTACCGGACTAATACCTATAAGTTATGGAATCGACAATTCCATTATAGAGAAAGGTGATTTAACCTACTTTCCAAGAATTGATAGATCCAGAACTACATTTGCACCTTGGAGAGATATAGCAGAAAACTGTCATTCATTTGGAGCTAAGATTTTCCTTCAAATAAGTCCTGGTCTGGGCAGAGTCGGGAATCCCCAGTGTGTTCTTAATATGCACAAATTTCCTGTATCAGCATCATATAATCCTAATTATTATATGCCAGGAGTACCATCACTTAGATTATCAGATAGAAAACTTAAGAAAATAATCAAAAAATCAGGTCAAGCTGCTGCCGACTCCAAAGCTGCATTGATTGATGGTGTATATATGCATGGACACGAGGGTTATCTATTGGAGCAATTGACCAATCCTGCTTTCAATAGAAGGAAACTAGGGAAATACTCTGATTGGCAGAGATTCGGTATCGATTTAGTAAAAGAAATAAGAGAAAGATGTGGTAAAAATTATCCTATAATGTATAGAATAGATTTATCCTTGGTTCTTAACGAAACATACGGTGAAAGAATGTCAAGTGTCAAATCTCTCAAAAAATTTAAAAACGAAAGAACGGTCGACATGACTCTTGATTATATGAAAAACCTAGTAACCGCTGGCGTAGATGTGTTTGACGTTGATCTTGGATGCTATGATAATTGGTGGCTTCCTCACCCACCAGGACCAATGCCTCCAGGATGTTATTTAGAAGTATCAAAAATAGTAAAAGAATATTTTAATAAAAATAATATTAAATCAAATGCAGGAAATGAAGTTCCTGTAGCAGGTGTAGGTAAATTAGGTTATCCTGATTTAGCCGAAAAAGCTTTACGTGACAACTCCTGCGATATGATCATGCTAGGTAGACCATTATTATCCGATCCATATTGGCCTAATAAAGTTTATGCGAACAAAGTGGATGAGATAATCCCATGCATAGGCTGTCAAGAAGGTTGTATAAATGAATTCGTAGAAGGCGGTCACCCACAATGTGCAATCAATCCTAGAACAGGATTTGAAGATGTGTATAAAGAAGAATTTCCATTGACTGCCAATAAAAAGAAAATTGCTGTAATAGGTGCTGGTCCAGCTGGTGTTACTTGCGCAGTAACAGCTGCAAAAAGAGGCCATGATGTAACATTAATCGATAAAAATGAAAAAGCGGGAGGATTACTTATAACAGGGTCTATTCCAAAGATCAAATTCGACGTAAGAAATTACAATGAATATTTAAATAATTCTATTAAAAAAGCTTGTGAAGACTATGACTTAACATATAAACCTAATACTACTGCCACTGTGGAAAACTTAAAATCAGAAAATTATGATGTAATTATAACAGGTATAGGTGTTAAACAAATCATACCAAAACTACCTGGTTACGATAGAGATAACGTCGTTTTAGCAACAGATCTCTTACTCAATAAAAATCTAGCCAAAAATCACGAAACCATTGCTGTAATAGGTGGCGGTGTAGTTGGCTGTGAAACAGCTTATATGTTAAAAAGCGAAATGAACAAAAATGTTGAAATAATCGAAATGGAACCTTATTTCATGAATCATGTTTGTACAGCTAATAGAGGATATATGATACATTATCTAGAAGACAATAAAGTCCAATTACATAATTGCACAAGATTAAAGAGTATAGAAAAAGATGGTATCATAGTTTCCAAAAATATATCTAGCACCGTACCGGATCCATATATTACATGGGCACCATTATTACCGGAGAATGTAGTTAATCCTCTTGCAAAAGAAATGAAGATTGAAGAAAAAGAAATGAAAATCAACGCTGATTTAGTAGTAATGGCTATTGGTGGAAGACCTATAGATTCACTATATTACAATCTTGTAGAAGAAAATGCAGCTCCAGAAATATATAATATAGGTGATTCATTTAAACAAGGAAAAGTCTTTGAAGCGACTAAATCTGGCTATTTATTAGCTAGGAATTTATAAAAACAATAAAATGAGACTACCTCATATATTAATATTCTGTATTGCAATCACAAACTATACTGCAATCATATTATTATTTGATAAGGTAGTCTCTTATAATTTTATTCTTATATTATTTTTATAAAAATTATTGCATTAATACTAAAATCCATCTGTTATGTAAGAACATTTTTTTGGTATGATTTTATTAAGCTTTTCAATTAGATTAATATCATCACATGATACCAATTCTAAATTGAATGCTTCTTCAATGCTTATAAATCCGAAAATAACCTGAGAAAAAACTTGAATCGAACAACTGATGTCAGGTTTTCTGTTTTCATTTTCAGCAACTTGTATTTTGTCATCATCAACTTTTACTTCAAAAACCGTATTGTTCCAACTAGCATACTTATCTTCAATACCTATACTGAAATCTAAACTATGGACATTCCTGAATGGAAACATCTCCAATACTTTCTTGACATTTATTACACGAACCATCATGTATGGCTCTATAACCATCTTCAATTTCTGATTAGTAAGTATCATATCCAGTTTATCATTTTCGGGCATTACAAATTTAACTTTCTCAACCTGTGCCCTATGGACATATATGAAATACAATAACTGTTTTCTTACTTCCAAAGAATCATATACCATTTCTCTAACAACAAATTGGTTATCAATCAATTTATAGAATATATATCCTCTTAATGTATCGTCATCATCAAAAACTCCATAACTGAATACTTTGTTTCCTAAGTTTCTCTCAAATGTAACATCCCATCTAAGATCAGTCCTCTTGCTAGGTCCATTAAAAGAAGAATAATACTTTTCATATACCTGTTTTGCTGCTTGTATATGCTCCTTACCAATTGGCTTCAATGCATATCCCTGACTCTTGAAATGTGATAATCCATCAATATCTAGTTCCATTGCTTTCATTGTGGTTCCATACTCCCAACCATATTTTCTGTAAAAGGAAAAGGAAAACGGAGCAAGCAATGAAAATATTTGATTGTTTTCATTCATGATTTCCAACGATTCAATCAACAATTGGGAAACAACATGATTCTGTCTGGCTTCAGGGAAAGTAGTAACACCCCCGATACCACCCATCTTCACATTAAGACCATTCCAATATATATTGAAATCATTGATTATCAACGAACCTTGTAATTGATTATCTAAAAAGCCTCCTAATATAATTGATTCATCCTTGCCGAACATTTTGTCTAGTTCAAATTCAACTATATCTCTATCTAAATTGAAACAATAACATTGTAAATCAACAAATTTCTGTAATATCTGCTTATCATCAATAATCTTACGAATCTCCATACTCAATACCTCCTAAATACGTTATAGTATTTAATATAGCATTGTTTAATATTGATTTCAATTATATTATTTGATTTTACCAAAATTTTATTAATAGTATTATACATTACTGCTTATATTCAACATCATCATCTAACTTGTCCATTCTTCTCTTAAGCTTGAGTATAGTATTATATTCGTGTTTTTTATAACTTTTCTTAAGTTCCTTCGATAGAGAATACATCATTATTATCAATAATATCGCAAATGGTAATCCTGTGATAACCACTGCTGATTGTATTGTTTTTAAAGCAGCTTCCCCACCAAGAAGTAACACTGATAATGCTATAAGTCCTTCCATTAACGCCCAGAAAACTCTTTGAGTCTTTGGAGAATCTTGCTTACCACCACTTGTCAAATTATCAACAACCAATGATCCTGAATCACTACTAGTAACAAAGAATAATACAATAGCTATAATCGCTACAAAAGAAAATACCATCTGTAAAGCTTTTGAATCAATCATGTATCTAAACATCTCAAACATAGCAGTCGCAATATTACTATCTATAGCTTGTTTGATAACACCACCATGTAAATCATTAGTATAAACACCTGATGCACCTAATATTGTCATAGCTATGGTTATTATGACAGTAGGTAAAGCAACTGTTCCTATCGCTATTTCTCTTATAGTTCTACCCTTAGATATACGAGCTATAAAAGTTCCTACAAAAGGTGTCCAAGAAATCCACCAAGCCCAATAGAATACAGTCCATGTTCCTTGCCATGAGATATCATCTGCTGCAGTTGCCGTAAAAAGTCCTGCGCCAAAAAAGTCCTTTATATACAGTCCCATACTTGACATGTATGTGGATAAAATATAAACAGTTGGTCCAATCAAAAGAATCGCCAATAATAAAACACCACTTATGATTGTATTAGCCTGACTCAATAATTTTATCCCTTTTGATATACCACTTACTACTGATAAAGTTGCAATAAATGTAATAATCACAATTAAAATAATTTGCACAGTTGAACTAACTGGTATACCAAAAACATAATTCATTCCTGAATTAATCTGCTTAGCTCCAAGGCCTAGAGATGTTGCAAGTCCAAATAATACTGCCAATACTGCAAAAGTATCTATAATATCTCCCCATATTCCAAATATCTTATCTTTAATCAATGGGTAGAATAAACTTCTAAAAGAAAAAGGTAACTTCTTGTTATATGCGAAATAACCCAAACCAATTGCTACCAATCCATATAGCGCCCATGCATGAGCACCCCAATGCATATACATAACTTTAAAATTATCAAATGTAGAACCTGAACTTAATCCTTGTGGAATACTTTCATGATAAATAGGTTCTGCTACTCCATAAAAGAATATTCCAATACCGATACCTGCGCTAAATAACATTGCATACCATGAAAAATTATTATACTCAGGTTTTGCTGTAAAACCACCTAACTTTATTCTACCAAGTTTTGATATACCAATAACTAGTAAAAATATAAAAGAAAGATTAATTGTAAGAACATACAGCCAATTAAAATTCTCATTGAGGCCATTATTAATATTATTAAATGTTGTTTTTGATAATTCCGGTTTTGCAATAGTAAATATGATAAAGGCCAAAACTAATATCGCTGATACTATTGATACGAATAAGTTCATATCAAAGCCCCATTTTTTGAAATTTCTAGAATACAATTTTTTGCTTAAATTTTCTTTTTCCATAAAATCCTCCATTTTCTTTAATTTATTTATATAAAAGTGAATCTTTGTCACCAATATTTTTAATATAGTTAAAAAACCACCTTTTTATATTATTCATATAAAAGTCCTTTTTCATTAAATAAAATTAATAAATATTTTTTTATATATAAGAGTTAAAATTTTCCTATTAAAAAAGCACTCCAACTCTTAATTAGATAAGAGTTAGAGTGCTTATGTTTCATATATTACTATACTCACATTATGCCACTACAATAGTAGCATAGTTTCTTGCCTACAACAGAAATAGACCCAAAACAAACCCCAGTTCAAATCAAATATTTTCAAAAATACTTTCTTCTTTTAAGAATGTTATGATGTAATGCGATTTCATTCTACATACTATAACATTTTTGATATGTTTGAATATATACTGCTATGTAACATTATATATCTTGCATATCAAATACTAATATTTTTTACTTCTACTCATCCAGTATTATTCATTATACACTAACTTTGGGATTTTATCAAGTTTTTATAACTATTAGCAATTGTAAGTACTTTTTATATACTATGGTTACTTAATACTCTATGAACAAATATAGTGATATATAGTTATATATAGTTAAATATACTCTTTTAGAATCTTAGTTATTTCTTTTGCCTTTGGTACACGTCCCATGACTTTTACTTCCTCATCAATTACTAGCGCAGGTGTCTTCATAACACCATATGCCATAATATCATTAATCTCCTCTACCTTTACTACTTCTGCTTCTACACCTAGAGTCTCTAGTGCTTCTAGTGTATTCTTATGCAGATTCTGGCAATTTTTACAACCGCCTCCAAGTATTTTTATTAACATTTGTATTACCTCCATATTTTTGTAGAATTTATAATATTACATTAATAAATGCCCAATGAAATTAAATAAATAGCCTGTCAATAATATTCCTATACCTGTTACTATTACAAACCAAACTATTAATTTGGGCTTTATTACTTTTCTAAGTAAAATTAATTCAGGTGCGGATAATGCTGTTACCGCCATCATAAATGCAAGTGCTGTACCTGTTCCCACACCTTTACCTATAAGTGCCTGTGCTATAGGTATTGTGCCCATTGCATTAGAATAAAGTGGGATTCCACATGCTACAGCAAGTATTACAGCAAAAGGATTATTCTCGCCTGCATACTGAGCCAAGAAATCTTCCGGAACCCATCCATGTATAGCAGCTCCTATTCCTATACCAATTATTAAGAACAACCATATTCTTTTAACTATATCTTTAACATTCTGTAATGAAAATGAAATTCTTTCATTAATAGTTAATTCATCTGGATCAATCTGTGCTACATCCATTTTATACACATATTCTTCAACATGCTTCTCCATTTTCATTTTTCCTATTATAAGTCCACCAAGAACTCCTACTATAACACCTGTAATAACATATACAACAGCTAGTTTCCACCCGAATAATCCTAATAAGATAATAAATGCCGCTTCATTAACAATCGGTGAAGTAATCAGAAAAGAAAATGTAAGTCCAAGAGGTACTCCTGCTTCAACAAATCCTATAAATATAGGCACTGAAGAACATGAACAAAATGGAGTTACTATTCCTAGTAATGATGCCATAATATTACCCTTTATACCTTTAAATTTAGCCAGAATCCTCTTAGTTTTTTCTGGTGGGAAATAACTTCTTATATACGAAATTACAAATATCATTATACTTAATAGAATAACAATTTTTATAGTATCATATACAAAAAAGTGTATACTACTCCCTAATTTACTTTCCATTTCCAAGCCAAAAACTTGAGTTACCAGTAGTTTTGCTAAATAATCTAACCAATTAAACATGTCTATTCCTCTCCATTTAACAATCTGTCAATTTCTGTCCTAACCAATCTGTCAACTAATGTAATGATTTCTTTAACTTCACTGTGCTTAATAGTATAGATAACTTTATTACCATCTTTTCTTGTAGTTACTATATCAGCATCTTTCAGAAGTTTTAGATGTTGGGACATATTTGCTTGAGAATACTCGTTATCATCACATAGTTCACATACACAACGTTCTCCATTAAATAATTTTTTTACTATCTCTAGTCTTACAGGATGAGCCAATGCCTTAAGCACATTAACTTCCATACTATCAATCTTCATTAGTAATCCTCCTTTAAGTATATAATAATATTCTTATATAGTTATTTGCTAATATTATATGCCCGTGTTTATTTTTTGTCAATACCCATATCACTAATTTTCTAAATAATTTCCATAGAAATATAAAGTATAGTACTTATTTTAAAAAAAGGATAATTTTTATCATTACAATAAAAATTATCCACAAATTAAATTATATTAAATTGTAAAATCAAATATCTAAATATTTCTTAAGTGCATCTTCTATGGCACCTACTCCAACTACAAGTTCTGTAAATATCTTGACAACTTTTTCAGCTAAATTATATTTATATAAATCCACACCAAATAATTTATCATCTGATAATATAGGTTTCAGTTTATCAGCAAATGGTCCTTTATCTCCTAATTCAATATCCTCAACATATTTACTATACACATCAAGCATTGGATCAGGACTCTTGGTAAAACTGTTTCCCTTATCATCAACACCCATAAGATATCTTATCCATCCGGCAAAGAATAATGGGATATAAGTTAATGATGATACATCTTTACCCGCTTCTACATATGCCTTTAGAGTTTCACCGAATCTAACTGGTATCTTCTGAGATGTATCACAAGCAATCCTCTGTGGTGTATCTTTTAGGAATGGATTAGGAAAACGTTCTTCAATAACTTCTTTAATGAAATCATTAGGATTGATGATACCTGGATCAACTACAACAGGTAACCCTTCTACATATCCTGCTTTCTCAACAAATGCCTTAAGATATTTATTATTCATTTCATCCGATATGGAATTATACCCTAACAAGCACCCATATACAGCTAAGATAGTATGTAAAGGATTAAGGCAAGTACCTACCTTCATCTTCTCTATTTTATCGATGGTTTCCCTATCGGAAAACATCACTCCGCCTTTTTCTAGAGGAGGTCTTTCATTAGGAAATCTATCTTCTATAGCTAAGTATTGTGCTTGTTCAGCATTGACAAAGGAAGAAACATATGTATTTTTACTGGTACATACAATTTCAGTATCTTCAATTCCATCATTTGCTAATATTTCTCTTACATCATCACTTGGTCTAGGAGTAATCTTATCTATCATACTCCAAGTAAAATAGACATATTCAGAATTGTTCATATACTCTCTGAAATCTTCACCAACAAATCCTTTTTCTACCCACTTATCTACAAAAGCACTAACTGCATCATATAATTTAGTACCATTCTGACTACAATTATCCATGCTTACGAATGATACAGGCAATTTGCCTGCTAGATACCTCTTATAACTAAGCATTGCAACTCTACCTATAATACTTTTTGGATTTTCAATGAAATTATTTAGTTCATTATCAACATCAGGAAAATATTCCCCTTTAGCATTAGTCAATGAATAACCTTTTTCTGTTATAGTGAAACTAACCATCTGTAATGAAGGTGATTCAAATATCTCAACTAATCTATCCATACCTTTACTGGCTTCTATAGATTCAGTAACACTCGCTATGACTTTTTTATCTATGTGTCCATCGCTTTTTAGAGTAGCTAGTATACTAAGGTTATCATATGGCGCATAAGCTTTTTCTATGATTTCTTCATCAAAAGCTTCACACACAATGATTCCTGTATCACATAAACCTTCATTTAATAAATCTTGATGTACAGCTGCTGGAAAAGCCCTAAATATATTCCCGGCTCCAAGATGTAGCCATGTTGGATTCTTTTTTGTATTCTGTCTAACTTCTTCAATATTAAAAGAAGGAAGTGTATACCCCTTTTGTTCCCATAATTCTTTATTTTTTAGCTCATTAATAGAAAGCTTCATAATATCACACTCCATTAAATTGATTTTTTATTACTTACTCATCTTTCCTATTGCTTCCCATAGTCCTAATATATATTGACTTCCAAGAGCTCTATCATACAAACCATAACCCGGCATAGCAACTTCATCCCATATCATTCTACCATGATCCGGACGAGCTGGTCCATCAAATCCTATATCGTATAGAGCTTTCACGATTTCAAACATATCCATAGAACCGTCAGAAGATAGATGTGCCGCTTCTTCGAATACGCCCTTACTTTCATGCTTCATGTTTCTAATATGTGCAAAGTGTATTCTACCTTCAAGGGAACGAATGATTTCTGGTATATTATTATTAGGATTAGTTCCTAATGAACCTGTACAGAGAGTAACACCATTATATGGACTGTCCACTTCTTTTACCATACGTTGTATAGTATCTTGATTAATGATGATTCTTGGCAACCCGAATACACTCCATCCTGGATCATCTGGATGTATTGCCATCTTTACACCATATTTTTCACAAGTAGGCATTATGGCATTAAGAAAATATTTTAGATTCTCGAATAGCTTTTTCTCATCAACATCTTTGTACATTTCAAAAAGCTCTTTAACTTTAGCCATTCTTTCAGGTTCCCATCCTGGAAGTTCGAATCCATTAGTACTCTGTCCAAAACTCTCGAACATCTTATCAGGTTGAATGTTGTCAATAACATTCTGGTCATATGCCAATACAGTAGAACCATCATTTCTTAATTTAGCTAAATCAGTACGTGTCCAGTCAAAAACAGGCATGAAATTATAGCATACCATGTTAATACCTTCATCTGATAGATTCTTGAGTGTATTTATGTATCTTTCAATATATTCATCTCTCTCAGGCAACCCAATTTTGATTGCATCATGGATGTTAACACTTTCTATACCATATATCTCTAAACCACCGTTTCTAACTTCATTATTCATAGCTTGAATTCGTTCTCTCGACCACTCTTCTCCCGCAGGCAAATCATATAAAGTTGTGATTACTCCTTTTATTCCAGGGATCTGCTGAATATTTTTTAGAGTTACCGAGTCATGTCCCGTACCATACCACCTAAATGACATTTTCATATAATTTTTACCACCTTTTTATATATTATTGTTGACTCAACTTTTCCACCGTTAATCAACTTACCTGCATAGAATATTGAACTGGAAAAGTTGAGTAATTGATAAATTCATGGTATCATACTTGTATGGTAGTGTCAATAGTATATTAGCTAGTAAAAAAAGCCTTTAATCGTTGAACTTTATGTTAACAATCAAAAACTTTATATATATGTTACATGAATATATGATTTTATTTATTTTTCAAATCTGAAAATAGATTATCACCAAAAATATTATCATCATCTATGGCTTTAAAGTATTCTGGATATTTTTCGAAAACTTCATCTTCTTCAATAATTATTTTCCTAATATGATGTTTCAATATCTTTTTTGCTGATTCATAGTCATTATCGACAATTCTATCAATCAGTTCCTGATGCTGTTCTATAACATTAATAGATATATCTTCCATCCAAGCTGTGATCAATCTAATTCTATAATAATGTCCAGAAGCATTTTCTATAATATTCCAGCACATGTTTTTATTGGTCTCATCAAAAGTAATCTTATGGAACATATTATCATATTCCATGAATTTATCGTATTCCTTTTTCTCAAGAGCATCTTTCTGCTTTTCTAGATTCTTTTTCATCTTATAAATGCTATCTTCTGTTTTACATTTCATAAATAGCTCCAAAACTCCACACTCTAGAATCTCTCGTAAAAATCTTTCTTCTTCAACTCTTTTCATATCTATTTTAGATACAATTGTTCCTTTCTGGGGTACTATATATACAAGACCATCTTTTGATAGTTTTATAAATGCTTCTCTGACAGGTGTTCTACTTACTTCCATCCTAGCAGATATATCCTTTTCGCTCATAATCGTTCCAGGTAGTAAAGTCATGTTAATTATATTTTTATATAAAGTACTATAAACTGCATCTCCTATGCTTTTTCTATTTTCTCTCATAATTTTCACCTTTTCATTTATTATTTACGTATTAATCATTATATACCTAATTTACACATTTCAATAATTCATGTAAAAAGGCGATTAAAAACTCATTGATACATCAATATAGTATTTTTTCTGTTATTTTCTTACTATATCAGTTTCTATTGCCTTCTTAGCTACAGCCTCTGCTACGGCATTGACTACACGTTCATCAAATGGCGAAGGTACGATATAATCTTCTCTGAGTTCATTTTCATCAATGACACCTGCAATAGCATATGCAGCAGCTAATTTCATTTCTTCATTTATCTGCATAGCTCCAATATCAAGAGCTCCTCTAAATATACCAGGAAAAGCCAGTACATTATTTATCTGATTAGGATAATCACTTCTTCCTGTACCTATAATTCTAGCACCCGCTTCTCTAGCCTTTTCAGGAGTGATTTCTGGTTCAGGATTAGCCATTGCGAATACGAATGGGTTATCATTCATGGATTCTATCATTTCTTTTGAAACAATGTTACCAGCGGATACACCAACAAATACATCGGCATTTTTCATTGCATCTGCCAAATTACCTTCTACATCATTTTTATTAGTAATAACAAGTATCTCTTTTTGTAGAAAATCCAAATTCTCACGTTTTGAATTGATGATTCCATCTATATCAACAGAAATGATATCTCCTACACCATAATTATGGATCATACGTACAATAGAGCTGCCAGCTGCTCCAGCTCCACTAACAACGACTTTCAATTCTTTTGGATCTTTCTTAGTCAATTTGCAAGCATTCAGTAACGCAGCTGTCACAATAATTGCTGTACCATGTTGATCATCATGGAATACAGGAATATCAAGTTCTTCTTTTAATCTTCTTTCGATTTCAACACATCTTGGTGCTGATATATCCTCAAGATTGATACCTCCAAGAGAAGGTGCCAGATTTTTACATATATTAATTATCTCATTAGTATCTTGAGTATCAAGACATAATGGGAAAGAATCCACATTAGCGAAATTCTTAAAAAGAATTGATTTTCCTTCCATAACAGGTAATGCAGCTTTCGGTCCAATATTACCCAAACCAAGAACTGCTGAACCATCAGTGATAACTGCTACCATATTACCTTTGGATGTATATTTATATATATTCTTTTCATCCTCTACAATCTTTCTGCAAGGCTCAGCAACACCTGGTGAATATGCAAGACTTAATTCTTCTTTATTAGTAACTTGTACTTTTGAATTAATTTCAATCTTACCTTTTTTTTCTTCATGTAGTTTTAGTGATTTTTCGTAGACATTCATTTTACGCCCTCCTGATATATAGCAAATAATTTGTTATTTTAATTTTTCAATTGAATGCTTAAATTATAGTATAGATTGATATGTTATGCAAACACATCATATGTAATATAAATTCTCATATCCTTTTTTATTAGTATAAATGTATTAAGCCCTTTGATATAAAAGTTAAATAATATAAATATACCAATTAATTTTATATATTTATCATTGAAATTTATTATAATATTACTGTATACTATAGTGTAAAAGAAATTTTAATAAATTATACACCTTATTATAATATAGACATTATTACTAATCAATGTTTTTATAGGCGCAAACAATAATCTTTCGAAAAGAGGAAATCACAATGGAAACCATATCTATTGATAAATGCTTAAATATGGATAGAGTTATATTTATAGATGTAAGAACCACTAAAGAATATGAAGAAGGAACTATACCTGGAGCTATCAATATACCCATATTCAATAATGATGAAAGAGCTTATCTTGGAGATACTTATGTTAATGTAAATAAATTGACTGCCAAAGAAGAAGGATTCGAAATAGCTTCTCACAAATTACCTGAAATCTATAAAAAAATCAAACAAATAGGAAAAGGTTATAGTAAGATAATTATTTTTTGCTGGAGAGGTGGCCTTAGAAGCAAATCTATAGCTACAGTTATGTCTCTGATGAACTTACCTGCTTACCAATTAGAAGGCGGATACAAAGCATACAGAACTTACGTATTGAAAGAGTTTGAAAAAAGAACTAAAATCCCATCACCCTATATAGTATTACATGGTTATACAGGATGTGGCAAAACTCTATTATTGAAAGCTCTAGAAAAGAAAGAAATGCCAGTCCTTGATCTTGAAGGATTAGCTAATCACCGTGGTTCTGCTTTTGGAGGAGTAGGTCTTGGGGAACAACCTCCACAAAAAGTTTTTGAAGCTAATGTTTACGATAAGACTATATGTTTCAAAGATTCGCTTGTGTTCGTTGAAGCAGAAAGTACTAAGATAGGTAAACGAATTGTTCCCTCTTTCGCTATCAATCACATAAAGACAGGGATTCACGTTCTTGTTAATTTAGACAAAGATATACGGATAAAAAGGCTGCTAGATGATTATATGAACAATAGTGGTTCTGTTAAAGATAATCTTTCCTTCATTAATAATTCTTTGGACTCCATAAAACCATATATGTCAAATAATGACTTTAATACTATGAAAGAATACCTCAATGATAATAATCTATATGATTTTGTAGGGCTTCTTCTGGATAATTATTATGATCCTATGTATAAAAAATGGAAGAAATATTACGGTACATTTGATTATGAAATTGATTCTGGCAATATAGATGATGCAGTCAATGAATTAATAAAAATATATGATATAGAAAATAAAGAAAATACTAAAAAATAAAACAATTTTAATATTGTAATATATTTCTACTATAAATTAATACAAAACCATAATTATCACTTGACACAGTACTTCGTACTCCTGTATAATTCAATACTGACAATAGAATACGTATAATAGAGGCGCAGTGATTAATAGTACTCATATTGAGCTAGGTAAGCTATGATATATGATGAAAGGATGATCTGCCGAAGCATTATTTTTTTACCAGAAGATAATGTTGGAGTTAAGTTTAATAGACTTATCACTCTCGCTACTTAATGTAGTGAAGGCGCTATTGAATAAGATATATTTCAGACAATAGTGTTGACTATTGTCTTTTTAATTGTTGCACTTTTTTATAAAATTATTAGGAGGATTCTATGGAACTATTATTAAGTTTAGTACCAGCATTAATAATGATTATTTTAGTTATTATAACTAAAAAAGTTATTATGTCACTATCAGTAGGTATACTCATTGGTTCACTGATTGCACATAGTTTTAATGTACTAGAAAGTATTTCATACATAGGTACAACTATTTGGGATATCATAACTGATTTTTCATGGCATATGCCCATTGTTGGATTTTTATTGTTACTTGGTATTATAACCACATTATTAACAATAACTAACTCTACAAAAGCTTTTGCTGATTTTGCTGTATCAAAAATAAAAAATAAAAAAGCAGCTCAAATTGTTGCATGGTTATTAGGAATTGTAATTTTTATTGATGACTACTTTAATGCTCTAGTTATAGGTGAAGTATCTAAACCTATCACAGACCGTTACAGTATCAGTCGTGCTAAACTATCCTATATCATCGACTCAACAAGTGCTCCTGTTGTTATTTTATTACCTATATCAACATGGGGAGCATATATAATCGGTATTCTTACTGACGTTTTCAAAAATGAAAATTATACAGTAACTACAGGGACTGGGGCTTACTGGCAGATGATTCCTATGCAGTTCTATGCGATTGTTGCACTTATTATGGTATTCATAGTTATTAAGTTCAATATTAATATAGGAAAAATGAAAACTTATGAAATAAATGCAGAGAAAAATAATGACATAAGTTGCTCTCAATCAGCCGAAAACATATCCCATGTAAAACCCGTAACTAATAAAGGCTCAAAGTGGGCATTAATAATTACGATCATTTCATTAATCGTTTTAATTCTAGGCGGGATGCTCTACGATGCAAATTGGGACATTAGCAAAATGCTTACTGTTGATATTACTCTTCCATTATTTAGGGGTTCTGTTATAACTACAGTTATAGCTATTATATTTGCTGTATCTACTAGAGAAGTCTCTTTCAAACATCTTCTACGTGCCGCTAAAACAGGAATAGGCTCAATGCTTCCTGCCTCAATCATTTTAATAACCGCTTGGACATTAGTTGAAGTTATTGATAAACTTAATACTGGTCAATATCTAGCTGACTGGATAGTCAAGTCACAAATAAATCCTAGTTTATTGATACCTATCATGTTTTTAATTGGAGGTTTCATTGCATTTATGACTGGTACCAGCTGGGGAACGTTCGGTCTATTATTACCTATTGCTGGTAAAATATTAGCTGTAAGCAGTCCTGCACTTATGTTACCTGCTATGGCCGCTGTCTTAAGTGGTGCTATTTTAGGAGATCATTGTTCACCTATTAGTGATACAACTGTCCTGTCAGCCACAGGTGCTCAAGCAAAGCTTGATGCACATTTCACATCGCAACTACCATATGCATTAATTTCTGGGCTAATATCTTTTATAGCCTTCATAACATATGGATTGACAGAAAGTTTATTAATAAGCTATGTAGTAATAATAGTAGAATTTATAATATTCATATATATCATAAAAAAGATATCTAAACCGATTACTAATTAATATCTTTCAAAATATTATAAAATAATATGGTTGAATATAAAGGGAAAAATACTTAGATAGATTACTGTCTAAGTATTTTTGTTTAATTAATAGTTTTTACATAAATCAAAGTGAATAATTCTCCTTGATAACTTTTTCAGCAGGTTTTCCAAAAACATTATATCCATCATCAAGTACTGCTTCTTCCTCTTTATATAATAACGTACTCCAGTCCCATAGTCCAAAACCATTTATCCATTTTCTTAGCTTTGTTTTATCAAATAATACTCTATAATATTCTTCCTGTTCTTGTAAATCCACATCGCCAACAAGCTTCCAATTATTTGGTTCATAAGAAGAACCCTTTCTGCTAGGACATCCAGTCTCAGCAAAAAAGAATGGCTTATTATATTTATATATAACTTGTTCGATTCTGTCTAATTGATTATCAAAATCATTAATTGGATAATAGCCACTAGAAGATATGACATCTAATGCATCCCACCACTTAACATGATCTTCTTGGTATTTATCCGTATTATAAGTGATTAGTCCTTTATATTCATTTCTTACATCTTGGATAAGTTTTCTCCACTCTCTTTCACGTCTTTCGGTTTGTACCATTTCACAACCTATAATTATCATCATACATTTAGTTTTTTCTGCAATTGCTGCATAATGAAGTTGATATTCGGTATAACTTCTAAACCAATCACTCCATTTTGGTTCACAAGGAGCATCCATATCAAAGAAATTGATATAAGCTCGCCATGTCCCATCTTTCACATTAACAGTAGGTTTTAATATTACTTCTAATCCTAACTTCTTAGCATATGCAATCATTTCTATCAATTCTTCATCGCTAACCATATGATTTCCTGTATAATCAATTTCAATTGATTGAGCAGTATCTTGCAATGCAGCTAGAGCAATGATGACAGTATTGACATTGGTTCGCTCTTTTAACAATCTCATTGATTGTTTTGCTTCGTACTTCAAGAAATCTCCTTTATTACTCATAAAACCATATGTAAATCCTTTAATATATTTCAATTGAAATCCCCCTCTGTCATTTTCCATTGCTGTAAATGTTTAGTTCTGAAAGTTGACGGTCCCATGGATGAGGACCACCACCGTATATTTCTATTTTAAGATATTTTGTGTCATCTGTAATATCATCAATTGGGGAATATAATGTCCTATTCCATTTATTTTGAGTACTTACTGGTGAAGTGTGCTCAGTACTGATTTCAGACCAATCAACATTATTTGATGATCCAAAGAATTTAATACAAGGAAAATCAATAAAATAGTAAGCTTTTAGTGTGAAATCAGTAATATGGTTATCTTCGCCATCCAATTTATATGTTAAAAACTCTGAAGTAGAAGTAGTTCTACACGCTCTTGATTCATCTTGTTCAAAGTTATCATTATTAGTTGTATCGAATGCAATATTACTTGATTTTTCGTATACTTTACTCCAATCATCATATGTATCTGTTATAATGGCTGGTTGTTCATTGCTTAATATATTAATCTGAGCAAGTTGTTTATTCCAAACATTACCATTCCCTGTAAATTCAACTTTTAGATAATTAGTACCATCTATTATATCATCTAGTGGTGAAAATTTAGTTTGATACCATTCTGCAGACGTAGCGAAACTAGGAGTATGAATAACATCTAATGGTGTCCATGTTACATTATCTGGTGATGTAAAAAAAGATATTTCATCTAAACTATTATCACGATAATATATATTCCCTAAGAAATCTTTTATGTTATTATTATGATATATAATATATCCACTCTCACTATTCGTTCTTGTAGCTCTTGAATAATCCTGTTCAAAATTTCCTTTACAAGTATCATTATCCAAAGTCCAATTATCACTACGTGAATCTATCTTAGACCAATCATCCAATTTATCAACCATAGACCATTGTTTTACTGGACTTGGTTCTGAACCTTGAGTTCCCACCAAAGTGGTAACACTTCCAGCTCCTAACGATACTGTAAAATTGCCATTTGACAACTGTATATCATCATACTTTTGTAAATTAACATCTGCATTCGTTACATATGGAGTTATTTTACCAGCATTAAACTCTGAAAGAGTAATGTTAATAACATGATTGGTATCACTTTCATTAATTGCAACAATAGTAAAATCTCCTGTTTCCTCATCTTTATAGGCTGATAACTTAACATCTGATATAGGATTCTCTGTAATACCGATTCTTACATAACCGGGTTTTATAAAACGGCTATAGTTACCCAACACATATAGTTTTTTACTTGTTTCATATGTACCATTTTCCAAATCAATTCGTATCAGTCCTTCACCTTTATCAGCATTATAGACACCTAGCCAATATAGGAAAGCATTTACATCTGCTTTTGCTAGAAATTTATGTATTACATTCGCCCAAAACAAACCATCATTCATATCTGTCAAAAAAGACTTTTGTGGGTCTGATAATTCTGTCATCCAAACTCTTTTTCCTTTTTCTTTTGCTCTTGAAAGCGGACGGATTATGCCTTGATATTGATGAGCTCCAACAATATCAAGTCTTGAACAAGCATCAGTATCATCTAGAGCTTTTCTTACAAGGAAATCACTCCAATTAGAATCTTCAGCGGCAATTACCTTAGAAGTTATATTTTCACGTTCAAAAGAAGGTTTCAGATTATTTTTTAAAAAATCTCTGATTTCACTTGATTTCCAACAACAAGACTGCCATTTTGCTGGAAATACAGGTTCATTAGCAATAGATACAGCATACATATCTAAATCATGTAATTCTTTATATCCCTTTATATACCCAGCGAGAAAATCAGCATATTGTTGAAAGCATTCCTCTTTTAATGAACCACCTATAATTGAATTATTTGTCTTCATCCAAGCTGGAGGACTCCAAACAGTTCCAATCAACTTATCTACTCCTCTTTTCTTAGCTTCCTTCATTGCCCATGCCTGCGCTTCATCACTAGAAAAATTCCAAGTACCATCTTCTGATAGAATATGTCCATATATTTCACTTCTGAAAATAGTCAATCCTATACCTTTTTCATTAGAAAATAATAAATCCAATATTTCAGTTCTTTCAGGCTCAGGCATATCTTTCCAATAACCAGCATAAGCTGCAGCTGAAACTCCGAAGCCATCAATTTCTTGTTTTATATCATTCCAATTAATATTTACAGTAGTTGCAGCATAAGTTGGTATTGTTGATGGAATAATCATCGATATAATAAGTGATACAGTAAGTATAGAACACACTAGACTTCTTTTACATTTAATCTTCATTTTATTGCCTCCCCATAATTATTATTAAATTCTACCTAAATGTTGATCTCCTTCAATTGCTTCATGAGTATCTATAACATAATTCACAATATCTTTAACATTAGTAAATGCTACTCCTACATATGTATCTGCTGCCCCATAATAAATTGCGATTCTACCAGTATCAGCATCATGTAATGTTGCACATGGAAATACTACATTATCAACAAATCCTTTTTCTTCATACCATTTTTCAGGAGTTAAAATAAAATTACCCGAACGATATTTAACTTTTGAAGGTTCATCTATATCAAGAATAGCGGCTCCCATACTATAAACATATCCATTACATGTATTTACAACACCATGATAGAATAACAGCCAACCTTCGCTAGTTTCTATTGGCACAGCTCCACCGCCAATTTTCATTGATTGCCACCATCCATTACCACCTTTACTCATAACGTGACGATGTTTACCCCAGAATTTCAAATCTTTGCTTTCACTTAAGAAAATATCTCCGAAAGGAGTATGTCCACTGTCACTTGGACGAGATAATAAAATGAAATTACCATTAATTTTTCTAGGGAACAACACTCCATTTCTATTAAAAGGCAAAAATGGATTTTCCAATCTTACAAAAGTCTTAAAATCTTTAGTTTTCGCCATTCCTATGGTCGGACCGAAGAAATCTGTACACCACATAATGTAATAAGTATCTTCAACTTTAACTAATCTTGGATCATAAGCGTAACGTGGCTGATATGGTTTACCATCTTCATCAATAAAATCGATTCCCTCTTCTTCTATTTCCCAATCTACTCCATTTTCACTCCATCCAAGATGTAAAAGAGGACGACCATTAATTGGTTCAGCTCTCAAAACACCTACAAATTTATTATCATACGGCATAACCGCACTGTTAAAAATTCTAGAAACGCCCTTAATTGGATTACGATTGATTATTGGATTTTCTGTATATCTCCATACTGGATCACATTTTCCTTTTGGTCTATCCTGCCAAGGCATATTTGATAAACTTTCTCCTATAATTTTTACTTCTTTCATTTTTAAATCTCCTTTCATAATTATTCCAGATATCTATTAGATATTTTATTAGTTATCTTATTATTTAACCGAGCCCTTAGTAAATCCATTATAAATATATTTTTGCAATAGTAAGAACACTAGTAAAGTTGGTATGATCGCTATAATAATCGCGGCACATATAACTTCCCATTGAGAACCATACGGACCTTTAAACTTAAACAATGCTGTAGATATAACCTGTAATTTTCTATTAGGCATATATAAAAACGGAGTATAAAAATCATTATAAATACCTACACCTTTTATAATTATTACTGTTGAAATAGCAGGTTTCAACAAAGGAAGAATTATCTTTCTATATATAGTTAAATAGGAAGCCCCTTCTAACATAGCAGATTCATCCAATGATTTTGGTATCGTACTTAAAAATTGAAGAAAAATATACACTGATATTATATCTGTTCCCATATATAATACTATTGCCGCTAACCTAGTATTATATATACCTAGTTTATTTACTATCTGAAATGTAGCTACTTGTGTAGTGATACCTGGTATTAATGTAGCTATCAAAAATAATGTCATGATTAATTTGCTTCCCCTGAATTTAAATCTGTCCAATACATAAGATACCATTGTACCTAATAATATTGCACCAACAGTAGAAACTATCAATATGAATGCTGTATTCAAAAAGCCTAACAACATATTGCCTTCTCCAAAAGCTCGTCTGAAATTTTCAAAGTTCAACCAATTTTGGGGTAATACCAACGGACCTGTTTCCCTATATTCTTTTGATGTTTTAAAGGATGCAAAAAATACAACCATTATTGGCATAATTGCTATAAAACTAGCAAGAACTAGACTTAAATATTTCAAGAAACTACATATTCTATATTTCAATCTTTGCATCTCTACATCTCCCTATCTTTGAAAATAAAATTTTGTATAAGTGATGCAATGACAACTATTATCAATAAAATAACAGCCATCGCTGAACCTAATCCAAATTTACTATATTTAAATGCTGCATCAACTGTTTGAATTACAAAGGTTTTTGTACCATTAGCTCCTTGAGTCATTATATAAGGTACTTCAAATACACTTATCGCTCCTTTTATAGATAAAATAAAGTTTAATTCAACAATTCTTTTTATGCTTGGAAAAATTATGTATCTAAACTGTGCCCATCTTCCAGCACCATCAATTTCAGCAGCTTCATATATATCTGAGGGGATTGATTGTATAGCTCCTAGAAATGTTAAAAAACTAAAACCTATATATCTCCACACAGAACTTCCCGCCAAAGAAAAATTAACTATATCAGGATTACCGATCCATTTCTGAATTAACTGATTCAGTCCTAGAGCACCTAGTAATGTATCAAGTGTACCATCTGGCTTGAAAAAATATAAGAATATAAAACCAACTGCAACACCATTTAATAGATATGGGAAAAATATAACACCTTTGAAGAAATTCTTCCCTCTAATTTTAAAACTTAATATAGTTGCGAAATACAAGGCTAAAGGCATCTGAATAAAAGAACCAACAAGATAATATAAACTTACTTTAAATACCGAAAAATATTTTGGTTCAGTAAAAATCTTTATGTAATTATTAAGACCTATAAACTCTTTATGCTTACTAAAGCCATTCCATTTATAGAAACTATAGACAAACATCTTTTCTAATGGCCAATACGAAAATGTAATAAGCAATACTATCGGCACTAATAGAAACAATAAAATAATTACTTTTCTTTGCTTTTTATAACTTAATCGAGAAAATTTGAACATTAATACACCTCCAAATAAACTACCATGATGTTAAAAGAATATTATAGGAAAGCACATACCGCACTTCCCTATATGATTAAGACTGTTTTATTTCACAACATTTTTTCTAGCAGTTGCCCATCTCTCATTAAGATCATTTACTATATCTTCAAATGTTTCATCTGTATTTCCTATACCAGCTTCTATAATACGTTTTTTATAATCATCATTGTAAAAACCAATTTCTGATTCATTTTGGATTTCATTGACTAATCCTTCTTTACCTTCTGGCGCTGGATTATCTGAAATTAATTTAACACCCATTTCTTGATAAGGTTCTAGAGATGAAGGCATATCTGCTCCTTTTACAGGTGGTATCGCATTTTGGTCATTAGCAAACCCTGATTCGTTTAAGAAGAAATATAAAAAAGCTTCTGCAGCTTCTTTGTTTTTACTGTTTTTATTAACAGCAATACAATAATCTCCACCACTTCCCGAATATACGTTACCATCTTTATTAGTATAAGGGAATGGCATGAATCCGATATCATCTGGATTTTCAGCAAATTCCTGAGCTTGAGGAATGATCCATGAACCTGCTACAATAACACCAATTTCTCCGTTAGCAATCATTTGTTTGGATAATTCAAAATCTGTTGTCATAGGATCATCTTCAATTAGTCCTTCTTTTGCAACATCATACATCAATTTGTAAAGAATATGCATTGGTTCACCTTCTGCAAAAGGTGTGTCATTATCAAGCAAATGATTAGAGAAATCAGAATCCCCTGAGACAGAAAGTACATTACCCTGCCATTGTGACAAAGCCCAGCCACTGGCATAGTTAGTATATAGAGGTATCGCTTCTGTGTTTTCCTTGATTTTCTTTAAAGCCATAATGAATTCATCTGGAGTTGAGGGTAATTTTTCTATTCCAGCATTTTGAAAAACTTTCTTGTTATATAATACACCGTCTACTCCTGCCACTGTAGGAATACCATAAACTACATCATTACAAGTTGCTTTTTCAACAAAGACATATTTTTCACTAAGTTCTTCATAACTTCCAAGAGGTTCAAAGAAATCAGGCATTTCTGTTACAGATATGTTTGGTATTAACAAAACATCCCCATAATCCTCTGTATTCATCCTTATTTTTACTTGTCCTTCATAGTCAGCCATACCTTCAAAACTAACTTTTACTTTTGGATATGTTTCATTAAATTTCTTAGCATACCTTGGGAAATCAGTATCTACCAAATTAGTACGGTTTGTCAAAACAATGATTTCACCTTTTAGCTCATCTTTATTTGTTTTTTCTGAGCTTGTTGCTTGGTTGTTATCAGATTCATTATTTTTTATGGTTTTTTCACTTTCGCTGTCATTCTTACAAGCCACTAATGATGTCATCATTAATAATAATACTACTAAAGTTAAAGATAAAATTTTTTTCATTTATTTCTTCCCCTTTCGTGTATAAATAACTTACCGATTAAGTTACAATTAAATTATAAGTTATTTATATTTTTTTGTCAATACCCTTTGTAAATTTATATAAATATACTAAATCGCTATTATTAATTGCACAATCATACGATGATATTACATAAATTTTATTATTGTCATCAAACAAGATTGTTTGTTTGATATTAACATGTATACATCATAATTAAGTTACTACGGCAAAAAAAATAAGCCTATCATGGTCTTTGATTACCATTTACATAAGCTCATTTTCATATAATTATAAACTCTTAACAGAATTCCTAAATACAATATTTCCCTTAATTGAAATTCTACCATATTTTTCATTGGTATTTTTCATTTTCTCTATAATACATCTGACAGCTGTCTTAGCCATTTCTTCCATGTCAACTTCAACTGTAGTTATCTTGACATCAGAAATTGTAGCATAAATATCATTATCAAATCCAACAACCGAACAATCTTCTGGAACTTTATAGCCTTTATCATTTAATTTTTTTATTAAATTATATGCGATCATATCACAGTTACAGACAAATGCAGTAGGCAACTCATCAGGTAATTTCAGATCGATAAATTTACCTTTTTCATCTCTATCATTGATTATATATTCTTCATTCAATTTAATTCTATGCTCTAACAGTGATTTATAATACCCTAGAAATCTATCCTGTATACTGCTGGTTGCATTTAAATTACCAACATAACCTATCTGTCTATGACCATTTTTAATAAGATAATTAGTAATCTCATATGCTCCATAAAAATTATCTGTAATAATCGTATCTATATCTATATGCTCATCGTAAAAATCAAGAAAAATTATAGGCATTTCTATGTTTTGTAACAATTCAATATATCCTTTATTCACTTGTCCCAATATAATAAATCCATCTACTTTTCTCTGATTGTATATTCTAGGGAGATTAAGCCGTTCTTCATCTTTAGAATCTAATATATTCAGTATCGCAGAATAATGATATTCCTCTAATATCCTTGATATATACTGATAAAAAGTCAAATAAAAAGATCTATTATCACCTGTAAAACGTTCTGCAATAATTACCCCGATATTATAAGAATTACTAACTTTTAATGATTTTGCCAAAGCATTATATCTATAACCCATATCTTCCGCAACCATTTTTATCTTAATTTTCAGTTCTTCACTTACACCATCTTTATCATTCAGTGCTTTTGAAACAGTAACTTTACTAACCCCTAACTTGTCAGCTATATCCTTCATTGTAATGTTTTTATTCATACCAACACCACCTTTTTAATCTTTAAATATTATAACAAAATATGAGAGATTTTTCTACATTTCCTTCAATTACAAGGTTCTAAATTAAGCCCCATAAAGGTAAAAGTTAAATCTTCTTCATTGTCTATTTTCTTGGCAAGCAATTTTTTAGGCTTAATCAAAATTGAGTAAATACCTTTTTTATCCACTTTTATCTTACCAGCATTACTTACTACAGTTTTGTAGTAAAAAGCTTTTTTATTTTGTATTCTTTCATGCTCAATAACAGTAGTATCTATAATGGTATCTCCTATAATGATACTTAGCTCATGTCCACCTAACCAATCACCATTTCTTGAGGCCATACTAAGCACGTTAATATCATAAACACCTTCATTAATTATTTTGACCTTATAACTTAACCATGTATTACAATCCACAAAATCATTAATTTGTCCCACATAACCTAACGAAGCTTTATGATAACTATTTTCATTATGTATTTCACATAAAGTTGCAGGCAAAACCATACTGCCGTTTGGTTGTTGCACCAACATATTATCTACTCTAAGGCAACCATCATATTTAACTCCTATAACCTTAACGTTTTTATTGTCCCTGATACCATCAATCAATATAATTTCTAGAGAGTACAGATCTAATTCTTCATCATAATTTTGCGTATAATCAAGATACCGTTTTTTATTGTCCTCTATTATATAAACGCAGCAAACTTTATTGGTTAATCCATGTACAATAAATTTATTATTGGTGAAGTCAAACAAATGGAAATATATAATATCATTTTTTACAGTTGTGGTACCCCATGGATTATTTAGAAAAGGACTACCTTTAACTCCATATATGCTTTCTTCATTATTATTCAACCATATACCCATCTGTTTTAACCTTATTAATGATTCCTTAGGAATTTCTCCATTACCTTTTGGTCCAATGTTTAATAATAGATTACTCGATGAACCAGCAGCTCTGCACAATGATTGTATTAAAATATCAACCGATTTCCAGTTATCATCATTGCACTTATATCCAAAAGTATCATTCATTGTAATACATGTTTCAGACAATTTTTTGGAATTGTCAGTATCATTACTTAAAAACACTTGTTCTCCTGCTCCAAAACATTTGCATTTTGGTCCCCATTTACGATTAGTTACTATATGAGGTTGCAATTGGTACATCATATTATCAATATCCAAACATATTTCGGGCTCTGCTTTCAAGTATGGCTGATCTTGATCAAACCATACAAAATTGATTTTACCGTAATTAGTTAGTAGTTCCCTCAATTGGTTTTTCATGAATCTACCATATTTTATAGTATCGCCTTTATTATTAGGGAACCGGTGATATCCAACATGGAGATCAGCTGGAAAATATTCATTATACCAATCGGCAACCGAATAATATATACCGAACAACATATTTTCCCTATGACAAGCATCAGCCAATTCTTTAACGAAATCTCTTCCAGATGGTGAGTTTTCAACGCTATTATTATCAGTCTCTTTTGTATCAAAAAGGCAGAATCCTTCATGATGTTTAGTAACTATAACTATATACTTCATTCCTGCATTTTTAGCTATATGGATATAATTATCTGCATTAAATCCTTCTCCTGTAAATTCTTTAGACAGTACTTTTGTGTATTCATCCAAATCAACTTTTAGTTCACATGGTAACCATTCACCCAATCCAGTGTTTTCTTTATTATTGTACTTTCCACCAGCAACTGAATATAATCCCCAATGGATAAACATACCAAACTTAGCTACATTAAACCATTGGAAATCACTATCTAACTTTGTTACATCTGATTTGATTATTTTTAGAGCTTCATATGAATCCAGTTCACCCTGATTTCTTTTTAATCCATCATCTATAATAATTTCTTTATCATTATTCAATTACGTTTCCTCCCGCAAAATGTATTAACGTAACTAACCGATAAGCTTACTAATTAATAATAACTTATTTTTATGCTATATGTCAATAACTATAGCAAATTTATATCTTTTTAATTTTAGCTAGATTCTCACTATCCTTCTTTAACTCTTTGAATGCCACAGCCAACATTAGCTTTATTCTATTCAATTGATTAACTTCACTAGCTCCTGGATCATAATCAACTGTTAATAAATTAGCTTGTGGATATTTTTCTTTTACTGCTCTTAACATTCCCTTTCCTGTTACATGATTAGGCAGACATGCAAATGGCTGCATACATATAATATTATTTACCCCGTTTTCAAGAAGCTCAACCATCTCAGCTGTAAGAAACCAACCCTCTCCAGCATGATTACCTAATGAAAGGATGTTTTCCGCTCCCTTAGCTAATTGCCCTATAGTCCTGGAATTAAAGAATCTATTGCTATTTTCTAGAGCTTCCCTTTGATATTTTCTGAAAGCTTCTACATATTTAATAGCTATTCCACTTCCTATGGCAGTAACTTTACTTTTACCCAAATACCTGCTTTTGAATTTTGAATTATATACACTATATAAGAAGAAATCTATTAAGTCCGGTACAACTGCCTCTCCACCTTCATTTTCTATCATATTAACAATATGGTTATTAGAAAACGGGTTGAATTTAACGAAAATCTCTCCTGTCAATCCGATTCTTGGTTTTTTTATGTTATATAGAGGAATTTTATCAAAATCGTTAACTATTCCTTTTATTATATTAGGTTTAATCTTATTATCATTGATAATATTCTCAATACAAACCTTTTTCCATTTGTTATGAAGTTTAGTTGTTGAACCTATTATTTTTTCGTAAGGTCTTGTTCTATATATCAATTGCATGAAAAGATCTCCATATAATATGGCCATCAGCATTCTGTTAATCATATTAAGACTTAATTTAAATCCAGGATTTTTTTCTAGTCCCACTGCATTTATTGATAAAACAGGTATGTTACCAAATCCAGCATCTTGTAATGCTTTCTTGATGATAGATATATAGTTGGTAGCTCTACATACTCCACCCGTTTGAGATATGATTACAGAAATATTATCTTTATCATAATCTCCATATTTTAATGCACATAATATCTGTCCTACAATTATTATAGATGGATAACATGTATCATTGTTAACATATTTCAATCCTTCTTTCAAAACTTTTTCATTGACATGTGGGAGTATTTTGAAATTATAGCCGCAACTGTTGATGGCTCTCTCCAATAATTCAAAGTGTATTGGTGAAAGCTGAGGCGCTAAGATAGTATGAGTCTTTCTCATCTTTGATGTAAATATTTTTCTTTCATAAAATTCTTTTACATGCATTGGTTTGATTTGATTTTTTTCTCTTTCATCCATAGCTGCTTTTAATGACCTAAGTCTTATTCTTGCAGCACCTAAGTTATTTACTTCATCGATTTTTATTAATGTATATAGTTTATTGTTGTTTCCTAATATTTCTGCTACCATATCTGTTGCTATGGCATCTAGACCACATCCAAATGAATTAAGTTGAACTAGTTCTAAGTAATCCGTTGTTGCAACAAAACTCGCAGCTCTATAAGTTCTAGAATGATATGTCCATTGGTCCACTACTCTTAATGGATTATTGATCTTACCCAAATGGGCTATAGAATCTTCTGTAAGAACTGCCATACCTAAATTGTTAATCAGCTCAGGAATACCATGATTGATTTCTTGATCTATATGGTATGGTCTTCCACATAGCACAATCCCTTTTTTCCCGTTTTCTTGTAAGTACTCTAGAGTTTCTTCACCTTTTTTTCTAATATCTTCTTTAAATGTTTCATTTTCATTCCAAGCAATCTCCAATGCTCTATCCACTTGATTCTTATTGATTCCATATTTACTGAAAGTCTCGTATAGAACCTTACCTAATGCATTTTTATTATCCAAAGTTAAAAAAGGATCCAGATAATCAACATCCTTTTCTTTAATGATTCGCATATTGTTTTTTATTACTTCCGGATAAGATATTACTATAGCACAATTCAAGTTATTATCACTGGAAGCGAATTCTTTTTTTTCATAAAATATACATGGATAGAATATCATATCTACTTGTTTTTCAATAAGACTCATTATATGACCATGAACTATTTTAGCTGGATAACATGCCGATTCAGATGGTATTGTTTCCATTCCTTTTTCATATATCTTCTTATTGCTTGTTGGAGATAGAATTACTCTAAATCCAAGTTCAGTCAAGAATGTGAACCAAAGAGGATAATTCTGATATATGTTCATAACTCTAGGTATTCCAATTACTGCTCTTGCTTTATCCTTACTTAAGGGTTTATAACTAAACAATCTCTTCAGTTTATACTGATACAGATTAGGAAGATTATTTTTGACATGTGATTTACCACTACCTCTTTCACAACGATTGCCACTAACGAAACTGCTACCATCTTGAAATTTATTTATTGTTAATAGACAGTTGTTTACACAAAGTCCACACCTCTTGTGATGTATTTCTCTTCTAAAACTATTAAGTCTATCCTCAGTAAGAATACTAGATACTTCATTTTCATTGTATCGTTCTTTTGCTATCAAAGCACATCCATATGCTCCCATCATACCTGCTATCTCTGGTCTTACAACCTGTCTCTGTGATATCAATTCAAAACTTCTCAATACTGCATCATTATAGAAAGTTCCACCCTGAACTATTATTTTTTCTCCCATATCTTCTGGATTCTTAATTTTAATAACTTTCTGAAGAGCATTATTGATTAACGAATATGATAGACCTGCGGAAATATCCCCTATAGTCGCTCCTTCTTTTTGGGCTTGTTTCACTCTTGAATTCATGAATACCGTACACCTAGAACCAAGGTCAACAGGTTCTTTAGCAAAAAGTGCCTTGCTACTGAAATCTTCTACAGATAGCTTAAGAGATTTTGCAAATGTCTCTATGAAAGAACCACAACCCGAACTACATGCTTCATTAAGCATAATACTCTCTATTACACCATTTTTCACCTTCATGCACTTCATATCTTGACCACCGATATCTAGTATGAATTCGACTCCCTTCAAAAACTTCTCTGCTGCTTTATAATGTGCAACGGTTTCTATTTCTCCGATATCTATTTTAAGTGCACTTTTTATTAATCCTTCCCCATAACCTGTTACAGCTGATTTAACTATTATAGCTTCATTAGGTAATTTAGAATAAATGTCTTTTAATACTTCTATAACTTTTTGCAATGGTAATCCTTCATTACTGCTATAATAACTATATAATATTTCTTCATTCTCACCCATAAGAATCACTTTAGTAGTTGTTGAACCAGCATCAATCCCTAGATAACACTTTCCAAAATATTCAGAAATATCTTTTGTGGGTATACTTTCATTTTGATGTCTTTTTTTGAATTCTTCATATTCATTTTCATCATGAAATAAAGGTCTCATTCTTTTTACCTGATATTCACTAGTTTTATCTAGTTCACCTAATCTATGGTATAATTCTTCCATTGTCATAGAATCATTATCTATCGAACCTATCGCAGCACCTATTGCGATAAAATAATGTGAATTATCTGGAAATATTATCTGTTCTTCATTTAGGTTAAGAGTTTCGATAAATCTTTTTCTAAGTTCTGACAAAAAATAAAGTGGACCTCCTAAAAAAGCTACATTACCTTTAATAGGTCTTCCACATGCTAAATTACTTATCGTTTGAGTTACTATACTTTGAAATATCGATACAGCAAGGTCTTCTTTTCTAGCTCCTTCATTGAGCAATGGTTGGATATCGCTTTTAGCGAACACACCACATCTTGCTGCAATAGGATATATGTTTTCATAATCTTTTGCAAGTTCATTTAGTCCTTGTGGATCTGTTTTCAATAACGAAGCCATTTGATCGATAAATGCACCTGTACCTCCTGCACAAGTTCCATTCATTCTCTGTTCAACTCCATTAGTAAAGTATATTATTTTAGCATCTTCACCACCAAGTTCTATTGCTACATCAGTCTTTGGAGCTAGTTGTTCTACTGCTGTACTGCAAGAAATAACTTCTTGCACAAAAGGTACATGAAGTATATCTGATATTGCAAGACCAGCTGAACCGCTGACATTGATTGTTATGATACTATCACTATATTTTTCATAGATTTCTTGCACTAACTCTTTAACACTTTCTTTTATATCTGAATAGTGTCTTCTGTATTTACTAAAGACTATTTTATAGTTTTTATCTACTACAACAATTTTTATTGTTGTTGAACCTACATCAAATCCAACGTGTAATTTGTCCAAAATAAATCTCTCCTATTTCTACATTTGTTTCACCATCAATTGGTTAATCCACTATATAGATAATTCCCTTTTTTGAAAGAACTTATAATAGGAGAGGTTATTTTTTCTATCTGGCAACTTTTGTTACTAATTCCTCAATTACCTCATTTACGTTAGTCGCCATGTCATCCTGCTCTTCAGTCAGGTTGCTCAATTTCTCAATCTGAGTATTTATATTTTCGTTTTCCTTTGATAATGATTTCAATAAACCCGAAATTTCGTCTGCAAACATTTTAGTATTATCAGATAACTTCTGCACTTCATTGGCAACAACAGAGAAACCTCTTCCATGTTCACCTGCTCTTGCAGCTTCTATATTAGCATTAAGCCCTAATATTTTGATTTGTTGAGTTATGTGATTAACCGAGTCAATTATTTCATCTGATTCATTTATGTATTGTTTTGATTCGTTTGAAGAATGTATAAGATTATGACTAACGTCATTAAGGAATTTAGTCGTAGTAGAAACCTTGTCCATCTCTTTTTTTAATACTTTTGTAGTTTTATTAATTACATTTAACTGGTTATTAAGTTGATCGCTGATTAATATTTGTTTGTCTACTATATTCATCATAAGCTGTGCCATCTTAGAGTCAACAATCTGCTTTTCACTAAATTTATCTTTAATAGTATCTGCCATTTCTTTGATTCCTGTTGCCTCTATAATAACGTCAATACTGTCATCAATATCATTCATGCTATTACTATATTTTATATTGTGTTCTTGTGCCAATATTATACCTGGTGCATTATAATTTTTGTCGACTACCAATCCAATTACTACATTATCCATATCCTTGAATAAGTTAAGTAATTTAGTCCCTCCGATTCCTGCACCAATAATTGCTACTTTCATTTACTCCCTTCCCTTCTATAAATTAATAACTCAACTTTGTATTAATTGCAATTATACAATACAACAATAAACATAATTCGTCAATACATTACAGAAAGGGACTACCTTATAAATAATCTTTATCATAAGATAGTCCCTAACAAAATAAATATTAATATCGTAGGATAGTTCTAATACACGCACATCTATTTCTTTATAATTATTTCACTAGCATCAGAAATTCTAATACTGTCTTTAACTTTATTTCCTGATACTATCGTTCCATCTGCTTTATAAGTACCAGGAGTTATTACTCTTGCATAGTAGTACAAATCATTATCATATTCACTATTTTTACTAATGTACATTGTAACTTTTTGTCCTTCTACATCTCTATAATAATAACGTTCATCATTAAGACCATAGTTATTCGAACTATCAATCGGTACTAAACCTGAAGGAGCAAAATCAGTTACAGAATAATATCTATCAATAGCATCTTTATCGATATCTACATCCAAAACTACTTTTACAATATCTGATTGATCGAATGTGTTAGTTTTTTTACCTGTAGAATAATTAAAGAATTCTTTTTTGATTTTTATATCTTCATCTTGTTTTTGAGCTTCAACCAATTCTTTATCATATACAGCTATTAATGCAGCATCTCCTTTTACACTATCTATTTTGAATTCTCCAAGTTTGCTTGAAGGAATATCTACTGTGAAAGTTCTTCCTTTTTCAATAACTTCTTCATAAGTTTTACCTTGATATGAATATGTTATATGTGGTTCTGTACTATTGACTTTCTCTATTTCATTAATGATATAATTTAATATTTCACTATTAACCAATATTTCCTTAGAATAAGTATCAGAAACATATTCATAATAGAGTTCTTTATCCTGCATATTAATGTTTGACGCTAACATCATCATCAATGCTGTATATTCCAGATAACTATCTTCAGATCTACCGTATTTGATTCTCTTGACTTCTTTGAAGTTTTCTTCATATTTAGCTATTTTTTCTTTGTATATACTTTCTGCCTTATAATTATCTCCTAATTCACTATATGCTAGTGCTAGATATAGATTATCTCTCAAACTAAGATTACTAACTCTTTCCAACTTCTCTATATTGAGTAACACAGGTTCATCTAAAACAGCTAAACCATACATAGCGGCAGCTTTTGATCTACAGTCAATATTTTTTAATTCATTGTATAAATACATTTTCACCTTTTCAACATTTATGTGGTCTTTAATAATTGGAAGTAATTTTACTGTTGTCTCAAGATCACTGTCAGCATATGGTAATATAGCATACCCTCCATCCATTATCTGGTAATCGGACAACTTAACTTCTTCTTTCAATATATCTTCCATTTCAAATTTATCAGTTAATACTTTACTAGCTACGTAAGATATATATTTTTGGTCTATCCTTTTTCCACCACTGTATGTGAGTGAATATAGGTCAGGGATGAATTTTCCTCTTCCCTCATCAACAAATGTTAAATTAGTTATTCCTTTATCGGTAGTTTTTATCTTAAGTCCTTTTACTAAATCATAGTAATCTGCAGCCTGCATTTCATGGTAAGTGTTAACCACGTTTATAGTCTGTTTCAAACCATCTGTAAAACCTGATTCTGATATAGCTTTTACAATAATATTATAAGTCCCTTCATCTTTCATATCCCATAATGGAATATTAACTCTCTCAAATGCTTTTCCTGTAGCTGTTGCTGTATAATCCGTTCCTTCTGCTGTTACTTGATATTTAATATTTTCTCCTTCTTTTAGTTCTTTTCCATATACACTAACCCCTATATATGGTTTATCTCCTGTCAAATAAGTCTTATTCAGACTTGTATTCATAAAGAATGGTAACGAAACTATTAATTCTTGTTTATCAGAACCTGCCATCAATGTCTCAGAAATACCTTCAAAAGTCATACGCCAAGACGTAACATTATCAGGAAGCCTAAATGTGAATGTTCCCTCTCCATTTTCATCTAGTTTCATTGTTTTGAATAATGCAGTATCCTTAAATGTTGATCTTACAATTGCCTCATCAAATTTAAGATCATCCGTCTGAGCCATTTCTTGCACATCACATTTCGCTGTATCACAACTCTTGTTCATAAAATCATATCCGAATCTGATTCCATACAAATCCATATTAGCGCTGGTATTGTTATGTGAACCATAAGTGCTTCCAATGCCTCCATTAACCCACTGATACAATTCTTCTAATGTATCAACATTATTATCACTTAATTTTAATAATGCCTCATCAACCAGACTAACATTAACATATACATCTTTGACTGGTACATTTTTATTTTTCTCCACATTAGCCATTTCTGCTTTTAATGAAACCTTACATATATCTCCTGGCTTATAATTTTCTTTATCCGTTTTAGCGGTAAAATTAATTTTATTCATATTATAATTTAATCTTGGAGAAAAATCTTCGGCTTCAATATAAGTTTTTCCATTAAAATATACTCCCATTATATCTACATTAGGAACATACTTCTTATCAAATGTTTTCTTATACTCTGGTGAATTGGATAATTCATATTCTTTTATTCCATTTTGTGCTGTTACATATAAGTAATTCCCTTTTTCTAATAAATCTTCATTATTTACAAATTTAATATCCATTTCTTCATCAACATCATACTTATCTTTATCTGATATCAACATATATCTATCATATTTATGAGGTTCTTTATCAGGATTAGATATTATATGTCTTCCAAAATATGATTTGAATTCCATTTTTCTTCCATTGGAATCAACTGAATTAAGTTCAGCAGTATAATAACAATCTTCTAATTCTGGAAGGTCCAATTTGATTTCTGCTTTACCATCTTTATCAGTTACTAGTGAAACTTTCTTGACAGTAGTTTTTTCTGTATAATATTCATATTGTTTTCTTACGACTTTATTTATGAAGTCATAATATTCCCCTATCTCTTTCCTCTTCCATTCATTCTTGTACACAGTTCCTTTTATTTTTTGCCCTTGTTTAGGTTCACCTAAATAATCCAAATCATCTTTAGCTGTTTCGTTATTTAATCTAGTTAGATCGTATTTATTGACTTGAACTTTCATAGTACCGATATCTTCTTCTATAACACTCTCAATATCAACATTGATATCATTTATAAATACCCTTACATCATCGTCCCCATATATAGAACCCGATTCAGGCAGCTCAGCATTAGCATTCAGTCTAGCATATCTAATACCTTGAAATTCCTCAATATATTTAGGAGTATAAGTTATACGTGCGATACCGTTTTTGTCTGAAGTTAAATCTCCATTTTCATATCCTAACCCATTAATACTATATCTTACATCTAGATTAGAAACAGGTGTACCTTCAAAGAATAACGTATTTATATCAAAATTAACCTTTTCATCAAGAAATATAGCCTCTTTATCCTTTGATATACCAATTTTATATGCAGGTTTGATATAGTTCTCTACATCTACATAAGTAGTTGATATTATCTCTCCATTAAGTTTAACTGATAATTGATAGCTACCTTCATCTAAGTTGGGAAGTTTGATTTTTCCATTGTAGAATCCCTTATCAGTATCTACCACTACTTCTTCATATGGCATTTCTTGGGCAAAAGGTAGATAATCCCAATAGAACCAACCTCCCTGTGATAGACTTACTGTAACTTCATCAATTTTCTCCTCAGCATATCTATTCTGTAGAAATCCCCAAAATTCCACTGTATCATCAGGCTTGTATAGACTTCTATCGGTTTGAAAATACTTCCAATAGTACTTACTCATATTTTCTCTACCATAATTAGTGAAATCCATTAATACAGCACTTTTATTACCCGATTTTATTTTGTATATGTTATTACTATTTTCATTACTGTTATTTTTAACTATCTCAACTATACCTGTTTCATTACTCCTATAAACTTCATCTGTATCATGCAATGTAACAACAGCATCTTTTATTTGTTTTCCTGTTTTTAGGTCATTAAGCCATAATATGTTTTTACTGTCTCCATAATTATTGCTAGAAATATTTCCTGCATTTTCAGCTTTATATCCTATTATCTGTCTTTCACCCGAACTCATATAATAGAAGCTAAGATCTGTTACTTGTATAAATGTTTGGAAATTAATATCTTCCCAATTACAATCTACAACATAAAATCCACTAGGTAATTTATCAGGTAATTCAACAAAATTGACATCGCTATTGCTCTTATCAACAACTTGGTCAAAGGACAATACTTTTTCTAATTCCTTTGTTTCTATTTTTTCATCTTCAAAAGCAAAGTAACACCATTTTGGAATTCTATCGTATTTACTTACAGCATCTGAAAAATCATCAATCGACTTATACGCATAAACAGATACTGATATAGGACTAGACATCTTTTCATCATTATAGATATTATAATTCATTGGTATCATAGGAGTCTCCGATGTTCCAAACTCATTCATAATATTTCTAAAATTAAAATAACCATCTGGTCTCTCATAATCATCATTTTGTTTTGGAGAAGTTTCAAAACTAAATTTATAATCATCTTTTAGATCTTGATCTGAATCTTTTAGTTTCACTCCTTTTTTAAGAGTTACAGTGTATATTGTCTTATAGTCAAGTCCTCCTTTTGGGACAAATACAACTACATCTCCATGAGCTTCGAATTTTCCTTCTACTTTTGGACTAATCTCAAAATAATCTTTTACATCAGCCCCTTCATGACTGAAATAAAATTCAATTCCTGTATTAACTGGAACATTAACTGATTCATCTCGTGGTAATGAACCTAATAATGTGAACGAATTCATAGTTTGAAATGTCCATGTTATGTCTTTAAATTTAAATGTATATAAACTATTTTTTTCAAGCTCTTTTTTAAGAGTTATCATATAGCCTTCATCTGTCTTGTTTACACCAAATTCAATATCTCCCTCAATACTAAAATCTTTTTTGACATCGTCTATTGTAATATCTTTATTCTCGTCAGTTTTCAATAAAAATGTTGTTTTTGTATCAATACCTGTACTATCAACTTTTTGGGGTATTAGAGCATAACCATCTCTAAACTCCTCTGCTTTAACATCAATTCCTTTATAGAATGAACTGCTGTTGAATAATGTTATAAAAAGTACAGCCATCAAAACTAAACTTACTATTTTTTTCTTCATATTCTTTCTCCTTTCAAATTTATAGAAATATCGTTTAGTAAATGGCAAAAATGTCATTTATACTGAAGTTATATTCTTTTAGACGTTTGTATCATAAGAAATGTTCCATAATTTGAGAATAAAAATACTATGTCACATAAATAACTATTCATAATAACTATTTTATTTCAATAATAAAAGAACTTAAAAAAACTTGGACTTCATATCCAAGTTACTTTTATCATTTATAAATATTTTTCCATTCTTATATCCGCTCTCCATTTTCCTTGATAATATACAAATTCCTTGATACGAGTAAATTCCTTATAACCTATTTTTTCATAAAAAGCTCTAGCTCGTTTGTTATATTCAAAAACTCCTAATTCTATACGTTTTAATCCTAGTTTTCTACATTCGTTTTCAAGATATATCATTGCAGTCTGTGCAATACCTTTCCCTCTATATTCTTTTTCTCCTATACAGATACTAATCCATCCAGTATTTTTTTCTTTTCTTTTGATATGTGGAGGATCAATCATAATTGATAAGTCTCCAATAGGTCTATCTCCATCTTTAATAAGATAAATGTGCTTATTATCAGATTCATTAGCACTCTTGTATAGTTTTTTCGGATCACAATCAGGCATCTCTCCTTCAGTAAAATTTGCTCCGATAAAATACTTTATATCTGGATCATTACTCCACTTTGCTATATATTCAAATGGTTCATATTGTGTTATATCTATTTCTTCTATAATTATGTTCATAATCTGTCTTCACCCTTATTATTATTGTTATATTTTTATCATTATATCATTTACATTATATATTTGAAATAAAGAAACTATAAATTGTAATATTTACTATAAAAGAATTTACGGATTATCATTTTATAATTTATTTTCAAATGCTACCAAATAATAAAAATTAGCATAAAATCTCATGATGATTTTACTATTTAATATTAAATACTTTTCTAGCGTTATTGTAAAAAACATCTTCATGATACTTCCTTGGTATAATCTTTTTCACGAATTCTATATATGCTTTTGTATCTACTAAAGGCCAATCAGAACCATATAATATCTTCTTATAATCATTAGCATAAACTAGAGCTCTTTTAATATGTTCAACAAATAGTTTTCTGTTTCTTACTCTTTTCACTTCTTTTTTATCTCCAACTATAAGTCCTGATATATCTGCATATACATTACTATTCTTATAGATTACTTCAGCACAATCCATTACCCAGGGATCTCCTAAATGAGCTATTATAAAATTAACTCCTCTGTACTTTACTGCTATTTCATCTACATCTAGTGGCTGTGAAAATTTCAAAAGACCTCTTTCTGAATAAGTATCTCCTGAATGAATTACAATGGGCATTCCATATCTTTTGGCTAATTCATATATAGGTGTGTAAATGTGGTCATATACATGATAATGATAATAACCTGCGTAGATTTTTAATCCTACAGCTTCCTTATTAATTATATATTTCTCAATATTACTGAGTTCCTCATCTTTATTAATACCTATAAGTTTATCCGGATTAATTCCTATACACATATTCATGTTATCAGGTTTTCTGGTTTCTAGATCCAACAGCATAGGATTATTACATGAAGAATCAGGGAAATTACCTTCCCCTGTTTCTTCAAGTCCCATACCAATACTCATTACAACATTATTTTTAGTGAATTCATCGTTATATCCATCAGAAGAATAATCAACTAGAGATATATCTTTTGCTGTTTTTATGAATGAATCAATTTCAGAAAAATGTACATGAGCATCTATGATTTTCATTAATAGTATTCTCCTTATATCTTTTATAATATGTCAAAACTTATTTTATATAGGTTTTCTAGTACTACATCATTAAGATCATCTTTACTAAAAATCATAAAAGCAGGTCTTGATAATATTGAAGTAGCATTATCACTACTTATATATTCTATAATTGTTTCAAATGAAGTACCATTAGTATTACCAAATACAATAGCCGAACCATTAGTATTAAGCATATGAATCAATCTGTAGTCTGACATAATAGAACCATGGTTCAAATATTTGTCAGTAAATATATCAAATTCTGTTTCACCACATTTATAGATAATTTCTTCTCTTCTATCTTCTACTATCACAAAATTGTTCTTTATATCATCAGTATGCTTAATAAATGCTACACGATTAAATGGATGGTCTTCTAGATACTTCTTACTATTCTGATGTATAACGGCAAAATCGCATAAAACAGGGACCCCTGAAAGTAATAAGAAATATTGATCTATACTTACTCCTTTGTATTCTGCATTTTCTTTTATATCAACTGAACTTTTTATTCCTGACCAATGATTTTTGAAGTTATCTTCTAGAGTGACAAATTCTGCTTTGTTCTTTTCCTTATATAACGAAGCATAATTGAGTTTGTCATATTTATATAAATAACCTCCGGTCCAAAAATTCCACCAGCTTTTTACACATGCTTCAGGGAAACTACTATCAAGCCATTCTTCATCTTTATGTTTTAATGAAAATATACCTTGAGCAAATTCTGGTGATGATTTTATCTTGATTATTCCATTGTCAGCTTCATATACTTCTTTATCCTGTTCTATATATTGTTTTAGTACTACTTCTTTATTATCTTTAAAGAATATTGCTCTTTCCCTATTAACATTCTTCTTACCCATATCAACTTTCATTTTCAATATATCCATCTCTGCTTTATTCTTACACAAACAATCAACTGATGCTTTATTTCCCTCAAAGTCTAATCGTTTACTTACGGGATCAAATAAATTGTTTTTAGAAGATATTGTAACAGAACCGTCAACTGGTACCATTTTAGCTTCTTCAAAAGTAACTTCTATATCATCATCTAAAAATGGGTTGCCACCATTAATGACACATTCAAAACTTTGTTTAATATTATTATTATTAATGTCGTCATTACCCATGTATTTTCTAAAATCATACCATGAATTAAATGTATCTATTGTTAATATAATCGGTTCAATGATATAACTTTTACCTGGTAATAAATTTTCTATTTTAGAATCAGTGACAACAAAAATCTCATTAAAAGAAATTTCTGTACCTTCGTACCAACCGATACCAAATTTATTTGAATTATTAAAAATCCAGTTTTCACTTAGTTTATTAGCATCCCATTGTTTTGTTAATACTCCATCGTAATTTGGTGTCCTTACTATATTATTATTTATAGGCATTAATGCATCATTTAATAAATAGTATATTGTTGAAGTATAATATAATTCATCATAAGTGTAACTGTCGGAAAGATTTTTTATTTCAGCATATACTTTAACAACACCGTTAGCATATAGTTCTATATAATAATCAAGCATTATATCTTTAAATTTTTCCAATTCATAAGTTGCCTTAATAATTTCTGCCTCTTCTGTAGAATCAAGTAAAACACCATCAGCTTTTTTATTAGATAATTCAATAGTATAGGGCTTTCCTATCTGTGGTGATTGTAAAAAAATACCATCATCATCTTTACTACCTAATTTAGTAAAATCAATAGAATTATCCTTTTTCATCAATTTAATACTATAGTGTCCATTGTATATACCATAATATTCTTCGTCTTCACCGTGATATTTTCCTGTTGCTCCCCTAAATGGTCCTCTAACATTAACGATATGCTTAATCTCATCTCTAGGAGTATAAATTTTTACCTCTATTTCTTCGTCATAGAAACCATAATCTGATAGTTTACATGGTACAGATATTGATTGTTTTTCTTTTGCTTGAAGAGAACACTTCACTATGTCATCATTAAATGAAACCCACTTTTTATCTTTTAAAGAAAAACTAATACTTACATCTTCATCAAAGTTATTCTCAATATTAATATAACATACATTTGATTTATTTAAATATTTTTGCTCTTCCTTATTGGCTATAGCCATTTTTATTGGATTATTAGGATATATTCCTACTCTAAACAAAGCATCTTTGCCATTGATAGTGATAATTGCTGCAACACAAGGGTGACTTCTGTATTTATCTTGTTCTTCATCAATAGTATCAACAAAAAATCCGCCACTAATTATTTCTTTATTTTTTATTGATCCTGTATATTCAGTATTATTAGTTATGTTTTTGTCTGTAGTCCCTTTGATTCTAATATCAAGTTCTTTGCCTGTTTTGTTAACTAATTCATATTTGACTTCGTAATTTTTTCCAATGACTAATTCTTTTTTGTTGACTCTTGCTCTAATTATATAATCATTTGTTTCTATACATGTCAATCCTCTTCCGTTTCTCTCGAATTCCATTTTGAGAGTAACATCCTCTTTTTGCCACATGTATTCATAATATTCGAAGTCACCTTCAATTCTTCCATCACTTTCAATCTTGATTTCTCTAACATTGTCATCATACCAATCCATTGTATTGAAGTAATCTTTGACAGCTTCGGTACGCATTACATATGGTAAAAAATTCATTAGGTGAGTGCTTCCGTCTCTATTTTCCCAGAAGAACCCACATTTCTTGTATACAGGTACTGCTTTATCATTCCCCTGCCAAGTATATAGATCAAGTCTTGGCCATTTTGCATCCATAGCCATCTTAACACATTCTTTTACTAATGTCTTACCTATTTTCTTGCCTATATGATCTGTTCTAACATTAAGTAATGGTATGTAAGATGCACCTTCATCATGTCGATATTGTGAGAAACTGCAATAACCTACAACTTCATCTCCATCAAGAGCTAAAAACGCACATATATTACCCATTTTCTCATTATCGTTTATAACGCCTTCCGCGGTAGTTACTGTTTGCTCTCCTCCCCAGTTTGCGCCACTTTTGTTCCACATATCAGCTACTTTCTCTGCATAAGAATGATTATATTTTACGATTTTAATTTCATCCATTGTTGTACCCCCTTCTTATTAAAAAAATGGAAAAAAATAAGCTGTAGTATTCTACAGCTATAATATAATAAAAAAACTGTAGTATTAACTACAGTATTTTTACACAATATTAATATATAAAAACTGCAGGATTTTACCTACAGCATAATATAACTCATCAAAATGTTATAAATAGAAATTACCTATTATGTGCAGGTCATAATTTTCAATTGTATTAATTTGTTTGTATTGCCCGTTGATTTTATTGATTAATAACATTTTACGACCTCCTTTTTTGATAATTACTACTTTTATATAATATCATGAAATAAATTCCATTACAAGTATTTTTTTAATTAAATTACATATGATGTTTAAGACTGTTCAATTCGCTGATATTAATCTTTTCTTCAATACCTATGATTCCTATTAGAGCATAGCTATTAGTCATTGGATTATATTTTAATTCCTTGACTAAATGGAAATGTTCAATATCAGAAGTATTCTTAAGATGTATTCTTGGACCTGTACATTCAAATTTATCGTTATCTATCGATATATGATTATCATCAACATAACAGACGTCAAGACCTTTCTTAATTAATTCTTTTGTTCTATCTTCTAAATCTTGTATATCAATTTTTGGCTCACTGTCAAATTCCAATACGAAACCATGTTTTACATCATTATGTCCTTCTATATGTTCAAAACCGAATTGTTTCTCTAATACATATCCAGTAAGATCTTCAGCAGTATGAGCCATTCTTCTGTATTTGATGGATTTCTGTACTATCTCGGCTATATCATTTGGGCAAGGACCAAATATACTAGGTCTTGTCACAATAACTTCTTCTCCAATACCTATAATTATATCAGCATTCATTTTCAGATAAGGATACATCAATTCAAAATGTTCAACAATAACTCTTTTACCATTGTTGATTGCTTCTTTTACAGCATCAGCTAACATATACATCTGTGTGAATGCCGACTCGAACCTAACATCAATATGATAAGTATGACTGCTAAAAAAACCTGTGTCTGCCCCATCTAGTAAAGGTAACGGTCTTACATTAACTCCATCATCATCATTAGTGAGTTCCAGTCCTGGAAACATTCCTTTGATGAATACTGATTTTCCTGCTCCTGCATCCCCTATAACACCTACAAGATTATCTAACGGACTTAAATATCTCTGTGATATCTGATGTCCAAGATTCAATAGTCTTTTTCTACCTCTTGGTGCAAAATAAACGGAATACATTAATGCTTCTTGTAATAAAGTTATAGCCATTATATCACTCCTATACAACTATTTCATAAATTTTCTTTCGACTTTCTTTTTTGTTAACCTTCTATTACTGTATTTTTATTGAAATCGTACATAATTAGATATTCTTCATTAATATTTGTTTGTTAATATAATCTTCTAATTGTTATCAGAATCAATTGTCCTTATCATTCTATATTTAGTTATATTGAATCCACATTTTGTATTCCAAAAACGTCTTGCGCTTATATTTGTAATTCTCCAATCCGCTGATAACCATTTATACCCTTTTAATATTAAGTCCTTTACAACATAATTCATCAATTTTGTTCCAACTCCACTATGTGAGACATCTGCATACGTACCTGCTATTGACAGCTCTACACATTTTTCTGGTACTAGATATCCATAATCATCTTCCCATAGAGCTTGAAATGCAACTGGTCTATCTGTTTCAGATATATATAACATTACTTCATCATCATTTACTAGGCTAGCATAACCATCTCTAATCCTCTTTATAGTCTCTACTTGGAGTGGAGCATATACTGGTGAAGCAATTTGATATTTATATATAATGTCAGCCATATCTCTTAAAATATCAGAATCATTTTTCCTGAAAGACCTTATTGATATTTTTGCATCAGATTCACCCTCCTTATAGTTAGAGAGTTTTAACAACCCATGAACTTGTTGAAATGCAAATCCCAACATTTGCAAACTCAACACTTGATTATCTATGTCTAATGTCTCTATTACATGCTCATAGTATCCTAATTCAACCCATTGACTAGAACAATGCTTATATAACTCATATAGAATTTTATCATTGTCTTCACCAAAAGTTGCTATTCCAAAACTCGGAACCCAAGCTTGTCTTTTCTGCTCACCGTTCTTCAGTTCAGCAAACAGAAATCCTACCATTTTTTCATTCTTCATACAAATGGCACCATTTATTGTTTTGTTTTTCATCCAATTTTCTATTTTGCTTCCTAGTAAATTTTCTATTTGCCCAAAGTTTTCATTAATGAGCAATTTACTATACAAATATTCCAAATCTTGAATCATCATCTTTTTCATTTTATTTGTTACTGTACTAAACTCAATGATCTTCATTCTATTTGTTCTCCCTCTCTTTATATTAAATAATATATACTAATCCATCCACACCTACAAATATTCTATACCTTAAAATACCTATTATCAATAAGAGATATTGTCGAATATAGTCATCATATCTAAATGAAATATCCAAAAACATAATACTTGGTTAGAGAAGGGAGTTTTTTGAAACATCTAGATAAAGAAATACTACAGCAAAAGCAACATCGTAATTAATCTTAAGCTGTAGTATTTATTATAGTTATTTGATATTTTAATTTAAGCTGCGTCCTTCTTAATATAATTTCTCACAAAATCATAATTAACATCAATAGTGTATTTGAAATCATCATTCTCAACAACTTTACCTTTTTTGTTCTTCTCATATAGTTTGAATTTAAATGATGCTGATCTACAGCTTTCACAATATATCAGATAGCATTCATAATATTCACCTGTTTTTAACCTGTCATTTTTATACTTATCAATAATTTCTTCTAGAAATATACTCATGTTCAGATTATTAACTAACGTCTCTAGTTCATCAAAGAAACCTTTTCCATTTGGTTTAGGTATATCGAATATTTTTTTCTTTTTCTTATACTTTTTACAGTTATCACAATACTCATATTTATCATATATACTTGAACCACATGCCAAACATCCTGCTAGTAAACCTAAATAGTCAATAATCGTAACAATCCATCCAAAAATAGGATTCGATACCTCTGTTATGTTAGTACTTCTTATACTAAATGAAACAGGTGTATTTTCAATCATATATCTAGTATATTTAGGAAATGTCATTTCACCATAACCATTTACTTCATAATCACTAACATGATTTCCTTCCAAAGAATACTCTATTTTTTGTTCTTCCTCATTAAAACAGCTTAAATAATATGTACCGTATAGAACTGAAACCAAACATACAATAGCCATTATCAATCCAACAAAATAATGACCTCCTGTAATTTTTCTATTAGATAAAACCAATCCTTTAAAATAACCATATCCACATAAATAACCTGTGAAAATTGCTCCTACCGGAATTATAAAAAATAATGCAAAATGTATAACTTGAAAATTAGTTGTAAGTAATAAAGCTAATGGTATAGCAATACTTAATAGTAATGTAAATAAACCTAATATAATACTCATTGTATCCTCCTTAAAAATTAATTGCTTAAATGATTTCTTCGTTTCACACAACCTTTCATATTATAACAAATATGTCAATAGTTGTTAATTAGTATAAAGTAGGGAATTTTTATAGGTCTTTAGTCATTTTTTTATTCATAATCACATATATATTTTATTTTATATATCAATGTTTTCAAAATATTTACTTATGGAAGATTTTTTACAAGCTGTCAATATAGCTTCTAAATTCTTACATTGATTAATAGATGGAACACCTTCTATATTGGTATTGTTTTCAATCTGATATATAAACGAAGCTAATGAAGCTGTATGAGCATCTAAGAAAAATCCTTGAGACATTTTGGGTGTTGGATAGAATTTTAATAGATGCTTGTAGTAACTATCATCAGTATAATATTTTTCATCAAGATGAATATTATTTCCCAGGTAATCATAATACATAACATCTATAGGATTATTATTGACATTAATCATTAATGACCCTTCTGTTCCATATATCCTTACTCGGATACCATCATCACCTACTGCTATTCTAGAAACTTCAACAGTTCCTTTTATATCGTTTACAGTATGTACATGGGTTAATGCCCAATCATCAACTGTAACTTTTTTATAGTTACCTTCACTATCTTTTCTTTCTTTTACGATAGTATCTGTAAAACACATTACTTCTTTTATTGGCTCAATTAGAAATTGCAGAACATCAAAAGCATGACTACCTAAATCATATAACGCTCCACCACCTGATATTTTCTCGTCTAGTCTCCATGCATAAGGTTTATCTGGATTAAGATACGAAGAGTGATAATACTCAATACGAAAACTAGAAATATCTCCTATAACATTATTTTTAATAGCAGCTCTAGCTTTAGCAAATGCAGGGATATATCTCATTATATAACATATTTGAATTCTCGATTTACTTTTTTTATGTCTATTCAAAATTTCTCTGGTTTCTTCACCATTCATGGAAAGAGGTTTTTCACAATAAACATGTATATTTTTTTCTATAGCTTCTATTACTAAATCTTTATGATTGATATTCGGACTACATATATCTATTAATTGTGCTTTATTACTATCAATTTCCCATGACTCTACATCTACAGTTTTTTCAAAACCTAATAACTGCGCTGCTTCTAATCTTTTAACAGGATCTCTTGTAACTAATTGATTCTTAATAATATTACTTTTAATAGGTAAATTTAATAAATTAAAATTATTCATTGCCATCAAATGAATTTTACCAATATACCCTAAGCCAACTAAATTATAATCAATTTGCATTAGTTGTCCTCCTTAATAATAATATAAAAAGCTCCTATTTTATTTAGGAACTCTTATATTATATCATATATACATTTTACAAAATACTACTTTTATATCATTTTACTTACATTCATATAGAAAGCAATTTACTACCTTAAATTGTTTTCTGTTTATCTTACTTTCCTCCTGTTGTAGCAATACCTTCAATAAACTGTTTTTGAGCAAAAAAGTAAATAATTATTGTTGGTACTATAAACATTGTTGTAGCTGCCATTAATGGGCCCCAAGCAATACTATGTGCTGTTAGATATTGTCTTAACCCTAGAGACAATGTATACATATTCTCGTTGTTTAAATATATTAATGGTCCTAAAAAATCTGACCAAGAAGTTAAAAATGTAAATATTGTAACAGTTGCTAATGCTGGTTTTATTAATGGGAGTATAACTTTCCAATAAACTTTATATTCAGAAGCCCCATCAATCTTAGCTGCTTCAATTAAAGAATCTGGTATTCCTACTATAAATTGACGCAATAAAAAAATATATAGAGGATATCCAAAAAAACTTGGTAAAATTAATGGTAAAAATGTACCTACGAAACCCATCTTATGGTAAATCATATATACTGGAATCATTGTAACTTGAAAAGGTAAAAACATTGTTCCTATTATAAGCATAAATACTATTTTACTACCAAACCATCTAATCTTAGCTATAGAATAAGCTACTAATGGAGCCGCAAACAGTTGACCTATAACACAAAATACAGTAACAATCAAAGTATTAGAAATATATTTAAAATATGGGATAGAAGTTATTGCATCAACATAGTTTTTCCAGTGAAGTTTAGTTGGTAAAAAGGCAAATTTAATCCGATAAATTTCTTCTGGAGATTTTAATGATGTAGAAATCATCCATAATATGGGAATCAAAAAGAATATACTAAAAACTATTAGAAAGAAATATACTATTATTTTATGTAAATTATCTGTTGTTTTTATACTTTTTGCTTTTACATTTCTCATTAATCTCCACCCCCATAAAATACCCATTTCTTAGAACTTTTAAATACACACAAAGTTATAATCGTGGATACAATGAAAAGTATCCATGCCATTGCTGAAGCTTTACCCATTTCTAGATACTGAAAAGCATTATAAAATATTGATATAGCGTAAAACAACATAGAATTTTCAGGACCACCACTAGCTAACGTATAACTATCTGTCGAAAGCATTACATAAGCTTGAGTGAAATATTGTAAAGCAGCAATAATTCCAATTATTACTTGAAAAAATATAACTGGAGAAATAACTGGTAATGTAATATAAAAAAATTTATGTATTCTATTAGCACCATCAATCTTGGCAGCTTCATATAAACTTTTAGGCACATCTTGCAATGCAGCTAAGAAAACAACCATAGTCATACCACAAGCCCATATACCAATGATTAATAGTGATACTTTCGTAAATTTCGGGTCAACCAGCCACCCTGGTTGATATAAATTTAGTTTATCAAGTATAACATTAATTAAACCGTTCTTTGCATTGTAAATCCACATCCACAATATTGAACAGGCAACAATAGGTACAATTGAAGGAATAAAATAAATAGTTCTGAATATGGACTGTCCTTTAACCTTACTATTAAGTAGCATAGCCATTAACAAACCAAAAATGATATTTAAAGGAACACCAATAATTGTAATATAACCAGTATTTAACATACTTTTATAAAAATTATCATCTTGAAATAGTTGTATATAATTATTTAATCCAACAAAACTCGGTTTTTGAAATATATTAAAATTCGTAAAACTATAGTACAAAGAAAGTATTATAGGAACAACCGTGAAAACTATAAATCCAATTAACCATGGACTGGCAAAAATCAAACCATTTATATTGTCTTTATTTCTTCTTCTCATATTTATAACACCTCCGATATATGTGTAAAATTAAGGAGGCAGTTTTTATTATTTATTACTCTGCCTCTCTTAATAATGATTTATTTTTACTTTAATTATACTATTTTATTAATTTTACATTTTAGGATCGAGTTTCTTTTTAATTTTTTCAATTGCTTCTTCAGCTGATATCTTATTGTTCATAATCATGTCATATTGAGCAATTAACTCGGATACATATTCAGCTTCTGGATTCATTGGAGCAATTGAGCAAATATTATCACCTTGAGCATAATCCAAGAATACTTTAAATCCATTTATATGGTCATAAGCTTTATTGTCCATACAGCTTTTTCTAGCGGGAAGATTCCCTATCTTAGCAGTAAATTTAACCATAGCTTCTTCAGATACTAAATATTTAAGGAAAGTCCATGCTTCTTCAGGATGTTTAGTTGATTGTGGTATGTACATAATACTTGGGGAAGCATATCCAGCATTTTTAAGTTCTGGTTTATCATCAGGATAAGGTAATGGTGCAATTGAATAATTTAAATCTTTTGCAAATTCGTCAATAATTGATACAAGCCATTCTCCATCAAATTTGACTGCAACATTTCCAGTGAAAAATGGATTATCAGGAGACATATATTTGCCAAATGATGAACCATATTTTGCGATACTTTCATAACTATAATTATCTGTAAATTCTTTTTCAAATTTATATGCATTTATTAATGCTTCATCTTCTAAAATTTCCTTACCATCGTCAGAAACAAATTTTGCCCCATACATTGATGCAATATTAAAAATTCCAGGATCAGCTGAAGGCATATAGCCTAATTGTTTAATGTTTCCATCTTCAACTACACTTAAGTCATTTATCATTTGCTTGAACTCACTAATTTTTTCTGGAAATTTATCGTAACCTGCTGCTTCTAACATGTCCTTATTGTAATACAACATGTTAACATGCATTGCTATGGGTAACGCATATAATCTATCGTTAAGAGTTACTGTTTTTACTGTTGAAGGAACAAAATCATTAATATCATATTTATCTCTTTCAATTAACTCAGATAAATCCATCATCGCACCTTTTTGAGCCCATGATGCTACATTAAAATAGAAATTTCCTGCTATATCTGGACCGCTGCCAGTAGATAAAGCAGCTAACTGTTTCTGAATATCTGTACTAAGGAGAGTAACATGAATATCTGTTTGACTCTCATTAAAATCATCTACTACTGCTTGAAGTGCTTCAGCTTCAGAACCAGTCCATAAATGCCAAAAATTTAATTCAACTGTTTTTTTATTATCTACATTATTGTTATCAGTTTTTTTAGTTACCTCATCAACCTTCGACGTGGATTTATCCTCTGTCTTATCTCCGCACCCTGTAATACTAAAACACAATACTAATATTAATAATAAAGTCATAATTTTTTTCATACAATCTAACCTCCATTTTATAATTACAATTTAGTTATCTGAACAAAACAGTATTTGCATTGGATGATCACTACCTGGTACTATTTGAGTTTCTAAATAATAAGTGCTAGGATTACACTTAGAAAATACGTATCCTCTATTTCTTGAATTTACCCATCTAGGTGAAACTTTAATTTGATTACCAATTTTACCAACAAAATAAGCATAAAACCAATTAAGATTAGCTTCGTGTACAGGATCTGTAAAAATCATATCAATTTTAGAATAACCAGACCAAGGATTACTTAGATTTATTTTCAACTTATAATCAATACCATAATTACCGTAGTTCTCAACCTGTTTATTATCTACACTACTATAGCCTACCTCTTTTTCTCCTGCTAAATAGTTATATTCACTTCCCCATCTTGGATCATTACCAAGATTAATATATCTATTTCCTGTAGTTCCATTATAATTTATAGTGGATTCTCTTGTATTAGAGTTCCATTTTCCTCTAGTTATCCCTACAATATCCCCTTTATAATTGGTTACCCAAGGTAAAATAGGTATAGATAAAATAGATGCATTATCAATTCCGTTACTAGGATCGTTATTAGGATAATTATCAGAAATAACAGTTGTAACTTTTGCAGTATCACTATTTCCATTCATATCAGTAATATTAAAATCTATTATAGCTTCACCAGTATATTTATCATTTACCTTTCTTATTGTAAAATATTTTGTTTTTCCAGCAGGTATATTACCCCAGAAAATATCATTTGTACTTTTACTCAACCAATCTTTTGTTATTTGGCTACCACACTTAGCAGCATCTAAATCTTCTCCAACACCAATTCTATTCCAAAAAATTTTTATGGTATGATTAGTAGTATTGGATAATGCTATACTATAATATAAATCTTTATTACCATGGTTTTGATGGTAATACATCAATCTAAATCTACCATTGACCTCCTCCCTATAGCTCGCCCATGTTCCCTTAAAAGTTCCATTATCAGGTTGATTAGTCATAAATGGCATTAATACCTCTGGCATATCAACAAATATTAAAGAATCTCCTGTTTGACTAAAAGATGTATATGTTGTTAATTTCTCTGCTACTGGTATTGGTTCAATACAATCATCAACACTATAAGCATGAATAGGAACATTTGTTGAAATTGTTAATATCATACAAATCATAATTAAAACAATTTTTTTCATTCTACTAACCTCCAATTTACCTACAAACTTTATACTTTTCTAATAATAATCCTCTTTATTATTTTGTTTTTCACCTCCATGGAATCAATATTATGTATTAGAACTATAAATCATTTAAAAGTAATTCCAATTTCATACAATCTATTCCAAGGAATATTAACATCAAAATCAAATTTTAACCCCATAAGGTTTTTGTTTTGGAAATCATATAATTTATCTTTAATTGTGTCACATACATAATCTAATTTATCCTCTAGATTAAAATATGAAATTTGCATATCTTCTAACATATCAATTATGTCCTTTCTCACATAATGCTGATATGCCCAATCTTCAAGATATCTCTGACATAAAAATTTCTTTGATTTGATTTCATTTGAGTCATATAATTTATTATTAACAATATAATAAGAGGTAACCATGCTATGTGCTATTACTGTTCCAAGTGTATTAGAAGATGTATTCCAGCCAGCATATGATAATAACTTGTCTAATAAATGATAACTTTTTAGAAGCATCATCATATCATCATCTACATCATTTACCTGTGCAACATCTGCTACAGCACATGGAATATCTTTTTCAATATAATATTTAACTGCAAGGACAAATTCATTAATATTTCTATATGGATCATTTAATTCAATTCTTTTAAAAATTGAATCATTACCATCATATAACCTTAATGTATTATAAGAAGGTGGATTTACCATTAATACAAAATCACACTCTAAAGAATTATCAACAACTATACCTCCAGCTGCAATTATTTGATATTTTACTGTTTCGTGAACACTCCTATCCTCTAATCTAGGTATTAATGTAGGTCCTACTACAGAAGAATATCTTATATATAACCTTGGCTGATATTTTATAATTTTATTAAATGCCCTTGTAACTAACGTACACCCTACTTCATCAGCACCAGGATAGGAGTAAATTTTATGTAACAACCCTTTTTGGCGAATTATACTCATTATATTTCTTCGCTCTTTTGAGCTAAATCCAAACTCTGAACAATCATCCATAGGAATAATTAAAAAATCTATAATATCTTCTTCTACATAATTAATAACTGCTTTAGTAATCTTATTATTTAATTCTCTTCTTTTAATATAGTCTTGCATTGCATCACTGGGTATTTCTTCTTTTATTATCTCTTGTTGTTGTTTTTCCTCGTTTGAAGAAATATTTTGTGAAATTTTATCCATTAGAGCTCCCAGTTCAAATATTTTTTCTCCATATAATTCATAATAATCTGGTTCTTCATCATCACTATTATAAGATGGAACTCTCATTATTGTATCAAAAGCATATATTTTTAATTTATCATTTATATTCTTAAACTTCTTTAGTAAATTAAGGTTATTAATACACTGAATATAAGGTCTATTATGAATTCTTGATGGTATTAATCCACCGTATATAAACATATCTATAGATAGTACCAAATAATCTATATCACTAATGTTAGCCTCCATCCAATTAGAAAGTAAACTAATATCAGCATTTTTCTTTTTCATTCCCATTATATTAACTGGTGGTAATAGAACCTCAACATCACTTATGTCAAGTATCATCTTAGGATATACAACATTCACCGGACGTTCATCTAAAGGAATGTACATTATTCTTTGTGGCATTTTTATCCTCCTAACAATTTTATTATAAATATTTGAGTATTAATTTTGCTGCACCATACATTGTTGCTTTGTTACTAAGTAAAGCACTATTAATTTTTATATCTTTATCAATTTGTAAAATAAAACTATCCCACCATATTTCTTTTGAATTAATTAACCCGCCACCTATTATAAATATTTCTGGATCAAGTATATTTCTTAAATTATTGATTGCTATAGCTAGAGTCTTAATGGCTTCATTAACAACAAGATTAGCTATATTATCTTCTTTAATATATAACTCGAAAACTTCTTCTGCCTTATTAACCTTATTTCCACCTATCATCTTATTATATCTTTTTGTTATTCCATTTCCCGATACATACTGCTCTAAGCAGCCTTTTTTACCACAATTACATTCTATTCCATCTGGATATATAACTGTGTGACCAATTTCACCTGTACTAAAGTGTTTTCCCCTGACTAGCTTATTATCACATATTACAGCACCGCCTACACCAGTTCCTAAAGTTATCATTATAATATTTTTGTAACCTAATGCACTACCAATCCAATGTTCACCTAACACAGCAGTATTAACATCATTATCCGCTATAACAGGAATTTTATATTTAGTTTCTACTGTTTTTTTAATATTTAGATTAGTCCACCCTGGTAGATTATCTGTTGCATAATCTACTATCCCCTTATTATAGTTAATTCTTCCTGCTGAACCCACTCCTATACCTTTTACTTCTTTATCCATTAACTTATTAATGATACTAAAAATACTATTAATTATTGCATCTCTTCCACATAATGCGTTTGTTGGAACTTTAATACTTTCAATTAAAGTCCCTTTTTCATTAATTAAACCTCCTAATATTTTAGTTCCACCAATATCTATACCAATAACTTTTTTCATTTTATACCTTCCATCCCCCCACTGATTAGGCTTAAATTAATTAATACATTTTTTCTAATACCGCTTTAGCTGTTTTATCCAGACTCTTTACACCTTTATCTTTCATCTTAATAGCTACACTAGTATATAAAATATCTAATGTGTGAAGTTGTGCTATCTTAGATGTCAAAGCCCCACTTCTTAGAGGTGTTTCTTTTGCTGATGTTAATAATACAATATCTGACACAGCTGTAATCGGAGACCTTGCATAATTAGTTATACTAATAATTTTACAACCTGTTTTTTTTGCTAAAGTACATGTTTCAACTGTATCTTTTGTACTTCCTGAAAAAGATATTCCTATAGCTACATCATTTTTCCCTAAATTTACTGTAGATATTGCTTGAATATGTGGGTCCAAATTTACTGAAGTATTTAACCCTAATCTCATAAACTTATAATTAGCATCTAGTGCTACATATGCCGAGGCTCCTACTCCAAAAAATACTATTTTATTTGCATCTTTAACTAACTCTACAGCTTTTTCTAATTCATCTAGATCAATCATTTTTGTTGTGTTAGATACAGCTACTATATTCTCATTAGTAATTTTCTGTACTAATACATCTAGGGAATCATCAAAGGAAATTTTATCATGGATATTGGTTTCTGGTTCGACTATATCCTTTGCCATCTTTAACTTAAACTCTTGAAACCCAGTTAATCCAATATGCCTACAAAACCTAATAATTGTTGCTTCTCCAGCGTTACATTTTTCAGCAAACTCTGTAACCGAAAAGTAAATAACTTCTTGTGGATTATTAAGCACATAATCTGCTACTTTTTTCTGTGATTTGGTTAGTGATTTATAACAGCTTTGAATCTTTAATATAATACTACTTTGCTCTACAATAAAGCATCACTCCTTTTAATATACGATACAAATCTTTTCGTTATTTCTTGTGGTCTTGTTATTGCACCACCTACTACAATGGCATAAGCTCCAAATTTCAATGCCATAACTGTCTGTTCAGGTGTCTGTATTTTACCTTCACCTATAAGAGGAATATCTATATCTTTTGAAAGTCTTTCAATCAAATCAAAATCTGGTCCATTAATTTTAGTACTATAATCAGTATATCCTGACAATGTGGTTGATACTAAATCAAACCCAAGTTTATATGCTTTAATTCCTTCTTCATATGTAGATATATCAGCCATCATTAATATGTTAGGATACTTGATTTTTATTTGTTGAAATAATTCTCCAGTTGTTAATTGACCAGGTTTTTCTAATTTGGTTGCATCTATTGCTACAATATCAGCTCCAGCTTGTACTATTTTATCCACTTCTTGTATAGTTGGAGTTATATAAGGTAAAAAACCATCATATTTCTTTTTAATTAATCCAATTATAGGTAAATTTACCTCACTTTTAATTTCTTTAATATCTTCATATCCATTAGCTCTTATAGCAACCGCTCCACCTAGCATAGCAGCTTTTGCCATTTTCTTCATAATGAATGAGCTATGGAGTGGCTCATCTTCTAATGCCTGGCATGATACAATTAAACCGCCTTTTATCTTTTCTATTATATCCTTTTTCCCCATACCTTTCTCCCTTCATAAATATGCAATTTCTATTTAATTTTTAATACTTGAAATTTATATATATCTAAAGTTTAATCTTTTTAAAGAATTACTCCACCATTTACATTTTTTTTGGAGTATTATTTCTCTAATAATAACACAAATAATTCTTCCCGTCAATAATTTGAAAACAAAATTACATTGTAATATAAAAAAATACATGCAATTAACATGTATCTTTTTATATTTTCAAACTTTTATTTTAATGTATTTTGTTATATACTAACCTTTAATGTATGAATTTCAAATGGTTGAAATCTAAGATTAATTACACCTTTTTCAATTGATATTTCTCTAGAATTTTCCTCCATCATATCAACCATTTTTACAGATTTCACATCAAAATTAAAAATTATCTGTGTATCAACACTAGAATTATTGTTTTCGTACAATCTGATAATAAGATCATTATCAACTTCAGCTTTTTTTACCGATTCAATAATTACATTGTCACTTAAAACCTCAATAAATGATTTAGCTTTTGGCAATAATGCTTCATTGATATTTCCTTTTATATAATTCATAGGAATGTTAAGTTCATACGCTTTTTTCGCAACTTCTCCTACTACGTGATCTCCATTATGAGGATATAAAGAATATGTAAATTCATGCCTACCTCTATCCGCATCAATACCAGGATATTCTGTACTTCTTAATAAATTCAAATCTATAGTGTTTTCCAATACTTTATATCCGTACTTACAATCATTAATTAGTGCAACACCATAATCCCTTTGTGAAATATCAACCCATTTATGAGCACATATTTCGAATTTCGCTAACTCCCAACTTGTATTTCTATACAGCGGACGTTTTATAGTACCAAACTGAATATCGCAAATTGCTTCTGTAGCATATATATCTACTGGAAATGACGTTCTTAACATTTTATTTCGCTCTTCCCACATAACTTCAGTACTAAAGTCAATCCTGCGACTATCTTTTGTTAAAATAACTTTTTGTATTAGTTCAGATTCTCCATATTTATATACTTGTTTCATAACGGCTTGTGGTCCATCTACATAATTTTCTTTTGAAACTAACAGAAAACTATCGCATAGTCTTTCATCATAATTAATATCAAAATCCCATGCATCTCCTTGGTCATCATAAATAGCTAACTTATTAGCTACCATTTCTTCTTGTATGACCTCTCGTTTATATTCTTTATCATAAATTGATTTTATTGTTCCATCTGCATTAAATCGTAATTTAATCATTTCATTTTCCAAATGATCTTCTTTAATTACTAGGTTTTCATTAGGAATTTCTACTTTCTTCTCATCTGTTACTAAATATCCCATTGAGGGAACTGATAAATATTGCCAGTCATCATTTACTTTTACCCATTCTTTTCGTTCCCATGAAAGCGAATTAAATACAACATATGGATTATTCATTCCAGTAATATTAATTTTATCTACTATTGCAGCAAAAGATTGTTTTAATAATTCTTCTGTTTTATCCATTAGTATTTTGTATCTGTCAAGACTTTCATCATAAACCCGCTTAATTGATGAACCAGGTAAAATATCATGAAATTGATAAAGTAAAACTTCTTTCCATATTTCTTCAATGTCCTCTTGTGGATAGATCTTATCAGCATTTAACTGAGCTAACATGGATGAAAATTCTAATTCTCTTAACATTATCTCCATTTTTCTATTATATTTTTTATTTTTTGCTTGAGTCGTAAAAGTTCCCTGATGTTTTTCAAGATATAACTCACCATTCCAAGTTTTGTACTTATTAGAATCATTATCTATTTTTTTAAAAAAGTCTAGTGAACTTTCTTGAACTACTGGTGATAATCCATTAAGATTCTTAACCCTTTTGAGTCTCTCTAAATGCTCTGCTCCAGGTCCTCCACCCCCATCTCCTATTCCAAATAACATAAGGCAACGATCAGAAACTCCTTTGTCCAAGAATTGTGATTCTGTTTTTTTTATTGCTTGAGGACTTGCAGAACTATTATATGTACCTTCTGGTGGCATATGACATAATATTTTTGTACCATCTATACCTTGCCAATTAAACGTATGATGAGGGAATTGGTTGATTTCACTCCATGATAACTTAATTGTCATAAAATAATCGACACCTGATTTTTTTAATATCTGAGGCAATGAAGCAGTGTATCCAAAAACATCTGGAAGCCATAAGCTTTTCATGTCTTTATTGAATTCTTCTCTAAAAAACCTTTTACCGTAAAGAACCTGCCTAACTAATGCTTCTCCACCTGATATATTCGTATCTGGTTCTACCCACATAGCCCCTTGTACTTCCCAACGTCCTTCTTTTATTTTTTCCTTTATTTTTCTATATAAACTAGGATAGTGTTCTTTCATCCATATATAAAGTTGAGGCTGACTCGCTCCAAATATATAATCTGGATAACGTTCCATCATTTCCAAAACTGTTGAAAAAGTTCTAGCTCCTTTTCTAATAGTTTCTCTAATAGGCCATTGCCATGCAAGGTCCATGTGAGCATGACCAATAGCACTAATTGTTAATGATGGATCACCACCTTTTTTATTTAACTCACTCATTAATATTTTTCTAGCTATAGCTGCTTCTTCTTCTGTATAGTTTTTCATGATTTTTGCAGCTTCATCTAATTTATAAAGTATACTCATGTGTCTTGATTCACTATCTGGCAACTGTAACATCAAATTATATAATACTTCAAAATCATAATATAAAGCTCTCATTTGTTTGTTACAAACTGCAATACAGGCTTCTTCTAAAGTACCTTTTTTACTATATCTACCAAAAAGATCATTGCAACCTGTTTCTACCCATATATCAATTTTCTCTTCACCTTCAGCATGTTCTAAAAATTGGACAACCTGCTTACCAGGTTTTCCTAATGTATAATCAAAATATGAACTTATATTTGTTAATCCTCTAATAGGACATCCTTTTCTATCAAAAACACAACCCTCACCATTAACATCTATCAATAACACAACCTTCTTACCAGCTTGGGATTTAGGAACCTTACCTGTAAAATGGAACCATCCACAATCCCACAGCTGACCCCAAGTCTCTCCCATATTAATTTGTTTCTTTTCTCCAGTACATCGTTCTTCAAATGGAACTGGTTCTCTAGTAACCCATGCAACAGCATTTAATTCTGCCACCTTTATATACATAACTTCATTTATTTTTTTAATCACATTTTGAATATAGACATACATCTGCTTTTTATTATATGGCATAATTATACTAACTCCCATCTTATTAAACTTTACTTTATATTTAATTAAACTGATTTTTTATTTTATTCCTGTCATACTGATTCCTTCAACGAATTTTTTCTGGAAAATTAAGAAAACAATAACTATTGGAGCTAAGGTCGTAATTAATGCTGCAGATTCTAAGATCATATCATATCCTGTCTGAAAATTAGTCTGAAATCCCATCATACAAAGTTGAACTGTAAATACTTCTGATTTGTTAGTAACTATCATTGGCCAAAGATAATCATTCCACATCTGAGTATACGTTATAATAAAATATGTAGCTATTACTGGTCCTGATAATGGTAACACAACCTTAAAGAAAATTTTCATTTCACTAGCACCATCTATGTATGCAGATTCAATTATTGAATCCGGAAGTGTCTCTAAAAATTGTTTAGCAAGAAATATTCCTACAATATTAACTAACCCTGGTATAATAAGTGCCGCTAATTTATTTAATAGATTTAAATCTCGTATCAAAATATAATTAGGTATTAATAATACTTCTGCAGGTACCATCAAAGTGGAAAGTAACATGATAAATATTATTTTTCTTCCTCTAAACTTTTTCTTAGCTATCACATAACCTACTAAAATTGCAATAAATGCACTTACTATAGTAAAAATCGTTACATAAATCAAACTATTTTTATATCCTACTCCTAGATTTGACATTTTCCAAGCTTCAATATAATTTTCAAAATGAAATCCTTCAGGTAATAAATATATTTTACCTATTTCCGGTAAAAAATCTTTGGGTTGTAAAGAATAAACTATCCTAAGATAAAAAGGAAACAATTGAACAAATGCAAAGATACTTAATATTATATAAAATATTGTATTTCTGATTTTATTTTTACCTTTACTCATAAGTCACAGTCTCCCCCTCAAATCTAAATTGTATTATTGTAACAATTAGAATAAATATAAAAAACATAACCGCAATAGATGATGCATATCCCATTTTATTCTCAACAAAACCATCTTGATATATTCTTAGAACAACTGACATAGTACTACCTATAGGTCCCCCATTCGTAACAAGCTGCATTGGACCTATTACCTTAAAACTTTCTATTGTTGTATAGACTATGTTTAATAAAATAATTGGTTTTAATAATGGAATAGTAATTTTCTTAAAAATGGTCCAGTTACTAGCTCCATCAATTTTAGCTGCTTCATAAAAAGCTTTAGGTATTTGTTTGAAACCAGCTAAATAGATAAGCATCCTTATTCCAAAACCTAAAAATAATGGATAAAGCATTAATGATACTAAAGCCATATCTGGATCTGATAGCCAAGCTACAGATTTTAGACCAAAGTGTCCAATTATTGTATTCAAAAATCCATAAGGACTAGGATCAAATATCCATTCAATCATTGTAGCTCCTACAACCTGTGAAACAAGTATAGGCCAAAATAAAGCTGCTCGGAAGAATTTTTCACCCTTAGAAATGCAGGTAATCATATAAGCTGTACCAAGTCCAATTAGATTGTGTCCTATGACAGTACACACGGTCCATATAAATGTATTACTAAATGCTTTCCACAATGCTCCATCGTTGGTAAAAATACGAATATAATTATCTAATCCAACAAAACTTGGAGCCTTAAATATATTCCAATCTGTAAAACTCAAATAAATAACTCGAAATAATGCAAACACAAAAAATATTCCCCAAAGAATTAATGGTATTGCAAGCATCTTGTATGCTATGATTTCTTGCTTGTATTTAACTCTTCTCTTTCTATACTTATTATCAATCTTTTTCATGGATATACTTTTCATCATTAACCTTCTTTCAAAACAGGGTACAGTAAAATACGATACTGTACCCATAATTTTATGCAATTATTTGAACTTATTGTTATTTAATATTTTTTATTTCTTCATCACACTTTTCTTTTGCTTCTTTTAATGCTTCTTCTGGTTCTGCAACACCAGTTAGTACTTTTTGAATTGCATTTGAAAGATGTTTGTCAATTGAAGGCCATGCTGGACTTCCTGGTCTTGACACAGTATTTTTGAATTGTTCAATGAACACTTTCCATTCTGGAGTATTAAACATTTCATCTTCTAGTGAATCCTTTAATGAAGGCATTAGATTAGTCTGTTTAGCATAAGACAACTGTAAATCTTTATTAGTTGCTAAGAATTTACAAAAATCATATGCTTCTTGTTGATGTTTTGTTGCTTTCGTTATTGCTAGACTATATAATCCTAATGGAGCATAACCTGTAACTGAGTCTTTTAGTGATACTAAAGGTGCAACATTTAAATTAGCTGCTTCATCTGCTGTAAGTCTATTGATATTCCAACATCCCATTTCCAGTAAACCAATCTTACCTTCATAAAATTCATTTTCAAGATATACATTTGGTGGTATTGCTCCGCAACTAAGTAAATCATCTACTTGCTGTAATGCATTGACAGCTTCTTCGCTATCTAATGTACTTGCACTCCAGTCATCATTTAAGATAGAACCACCATTTCTAGCTACCCATGAACTAAATTGGAAAGATAAGAATCCGCTTTCTTTTGGATTGACTGGAACAGTGTATCCATATACTCCCTCTTCACCTAAATCATTAATTGCAAGTGATACTTCTTTTAATTCTTCATATGTAGTAGGAACTTTCTTACCTACTTTAGCTAATAAATCTTCATTATACATTAATGCTAGTGTATTAGCATCAAATGGTAATGCATATACATGGTCTTTATACATATTTGCTTTCCATGCTGCATCTACAAATTTATCTCTGATTTCATTTGCACCAAATTCACCCAAATCTAGAATTTGATCATCATAACCTAATGATTGAACAAATACATGATCAATTTTCACAATATCAGGTGCAGTATTTCCTACCAATGAAACTTTATAATTATCATAGTAATCAAAACTAGCTAACCATTCTGGTTCGATTTTTATATTTGGATGTTCAGCCTCATACTCTGAAATTGCATCTAATAATGGTTCCTTGAATTCATCTTGACTTGCCCACCAAATACTAAGTTTAACTTGTTTCTCATTATCTCCTTTTTGTTCATTAACTTTCCCATCTGTTTTCTTGGATCCTTCATTTGAAACTGTTTCTTTTGAACCACATCCAGTAAATAAACTCATTATCATTATTAGACTTATAACAAGAGTAAACCATTTTTTAGTATTAAACATTTTATATCCTCCCTAAAACCTTAGATTTATGATATTTTATAGATGTTTTTATATTAAAACTTGTCCTATAGAACCTGTTTTAATAATTTTGTATTCGTTCAAAACAATGTTTGATAGCTGTTGCTTATTATCTATAATCATAGTAATTTGTTTAGCTGCAGCTTCTCCTAATTTCTTATAATCTACTACCACCCTACTAACTTCAGGATTTAAAAAATAATCCATACCACCTAATGCAAAAACAGAAATATCATTAGGTATATTAATACCTTTATCTTTTGCTTCTTCATATACCCCCAGTGCCACTACATCAGATTCAGTAATAATGGCGCTAAATTCACCATTTTCTAGAATACTACTTGCTAACTTCCTTGCCTTTAATATTGTATTATCGCAGTTATATATATAAGAAGGTTCAAAATCAATTTGATTCTCTGATAGAGCTTTAATATATCCTTTTAAACGATCAGACGTTATAGTCAAATTAGGTTTACTATTGATAAATGCAATTTTTTTATGACCATTTTGTAATAACATCTTAGTGGCATTATAAGCAATTTCAATATTATCAATATCTAAGCTACATAGATTTTCATATGATTTAGGAGCTTTTCCAACTAAAACTATTGGAGTACCCGAACTAACAAAGTCTTTGATACGAATATCTTCAATTTCTGGGTCTAAAATAATTGCTCCATCTATAGGCTCTATTCTTAACTTAGTTCCTTTAGGTATTTTTTCATTATCTCTATCAATATATAGGATTACATTATAATTGTACTCATTTAATTTCATAGAAACACCTTCAATAATTTGATGATGCATACTTCGAAATTCCCCTAGGTTTTCTAAAAACAAACCTATCATATAAGTTCTTTTATTAGCAAGACTTGTAGCCAATTTATTAGGATAATAGTTTAATTCTTTTGCAGCCTTCAAAACTCTATCTTTTATTTCTTCGCTTACATACTTTGTATTGTTAAATACATTTGATACAGTTGATTTTGATACTCCAGCTAATTTTGATACATCATTGATTGTACTCATTCTTTAACCACCTTTTACCTTAAAATAGTACTGTAATCGCATTAGAGAACCGGTTTTCTATACCATAATATCACACTTATGCGTATATGTAAATGATATTTAACGATTATACTATTTATTAAGCTATAAGGTGTAGTATATTAATTTGACTAGAAGTAACTGGTATTAAAAGTAAATATATCATTGCATTGAGTAGTGACATTATCATCTACTGCTATAACTTTCCAATAATATTTTGTCATTCTGTCTAATGTTATAGTTGAAGTGTAGTTACTAGTCATAATATCTGAAACATTTATTTCAGGGCTAGAAAAATCACTATCGTTATCTACAATAATTTGATAACTATCAGCTTCAAAAGAATCTTCCCAATCAAAAGTCGTATTGGTTCTTGAAACCCAAGTATCACCATTTGAAGGAGTTAATAATTCAAAAGATTGTGCAGTTAGATTAATGTTCTCTTTAATCAATCTAACAAATTCATCTGGAGTAACTACCCTCACATTAGAATCTAATCTATCAACAATATATTGTAATGTTGCTGGTAAATCATAATTATTCCATGCATCTACTGCTATCATTGAATATCCACTTTCATTATTAGGATTTGTTGGTTGACTATTAAGGTAATTTACTACTTGATCTTTGTTGTAAGCATATGAGAGTCCATCTGCTAATTTCACACTAGTTGAAATTACAGGTTTCCCATTAGACCATATGATATCTCCATTATAAGGACTTCCAAAATATTGTGTCCATTCGTAATAGAACAAACCATCAATATTAGGCTGCATAGTATATTTATCCCATATGGAAGTATCATTAAAGGAATTTCTTCCAATGACAGCTACAATACCCATATCCAATTTTCCCATATACTCATTTAATCTCTGAGTATGTAAATCAAGTTCGCTAGCTGGATATGCTTTTGGATAAATAAATCCATTACCTGAAGGTCCAACAATAAAATTATCATTTGAAGTTGCTGATTCATAATACCAATCTAGTACACTAGGTGCTAAATCTATCATTCCAGGAGGCATTGTCCATCCTATTCCAAAATTACCTCTTGACTGACTCCCCCACCAATCATCTTCATTTCCTCTGTTTAGAGCCCATTGTAAATTATCTCCATCAGATACATAGAATGTTACATAATGGATATTTTCCTCATTAGTAGCTTGTGAAGTATTTTGAGAATATGTTCCTGCAGAAAATCCGCTTAGAACTGATAAATTCAATGCCCAATCAGAAGGAATGCTCATTACACCATTATAGGAACTATTAGAGATAAAAGCTTCTTCTGAACCACCACTAGTATCTCCCCATCCAAATACGACTGAATCAGGTTCTAACTTTTGCATTATTGATGTTCTAAAACTTGAATTTCCATCATAAAAAACAAGTGCTTTATTCATTGCTGCAAAATCTCTTAAGTGGGTTGAATGTTCATCATCCTCTTTAGCTTCTATAACAATACTGTGATTCAACTGATTCCAATAGTTATCTACTACCCATGATTCCGTTTTACCGGTAACATCTTGCACTAGGCTTAAACTATTATTCTGTGCAGTAGTTTCAATACTTACTTCAACAGCCACTGCATCTAATATTCCTGCTAGGGAGTTAGCAACATTAACGGAATCAGTACCTGTTTGATACAATATGTATCCATCAATATATTGACTGAATGTATTAATTAAGTCCCATGCACTATTAACTTCTTGATAAGTTATTCCTTTTTTGCTTACTAAATCATTCAAATATCTTAAGTATGCATCTTCAGTAAAATGTGGATCCGAATCAATTATGTATATTTGTGATGATGTCTTATTAGCAACAATCCCTTGTAAAGTTGCAATCATAGTTCTTTCTGCATAGGTCATATTTTGGATATCTATAACATATAAGTCAGTTGCGGTATATGCTGTTTTTTCATAATATGAACCATTAGAATAAGCATATACATCATTAAAATTAAAAGTTGTCAATGAAAACATCATACATAAACATAATAAAGTACTAAACACCTTTTTTTTCACAAAAATCCCTCCTAAATTCTATTATATTACCTATAATCAATTTGTAATTATGTTATGAATTTAAGATAAGTATACAATGAAGTTAGTTGTCTATATCTTGCAAGGTATGTTATATATTTTTCAGTAAACCGGTTTTCTGTAATTATAATAATATATATTTCGTCAAAAGTCAATACTTTTTTATAAAAGCAAGATATTGTCTAGTTGATAATTACCAGATTTTCAATTAATAACATTATAAATTTAATATAAAAGCAGTAAAAAATATTTTAGATAGAATCTATATAATTACATGACAAAAGATGAATCTTATTAAATATATTTATACTATTATTAATGCTAAATAAGATTCATCTTACTATTAAGTTTTTATATGTTTTTTAATCCCTATTTTTTGGTTTATCCAGCAAATATTATCACAACTAGAGTCGTCTTTTTCACATATAATAATACATTATAATTCTACCTCTAAATCAACCAAAGGAGCATGTTGCTGTGCACCATAAACATCTGTTTCTCCTAATTCTCCAGATGCCATTGGACGAACTATAGTAGCCTTTATAGCTTTGGCTGGTTTAAATTCTATTATATTGATGACATCTTCTACTGGTATATGATACAGCTTTGCAATAATTTCTTCATTAATAATTTTTTTATCACAAGCTGTTTGGTATGTATCCCAGTCTTTGAAAATAATATCAAAAGTCAATTCATAAGGACCTGCATTTTTACTTCTAATAACTTCTGCAATATCTTTTAATTTAGTTTTCATAATATTAAACCCTCCTCACCTTTTACTTTACATTGACATATTCAATCTTGAACAATTCATATGGATCATCTACTTCCACAATATGATAAATACTGAATTCATACACTTCTCCAGCTTTAAAATCAGAAGGAGAATAAGGAAAAGCCAAATTACCTGCAGTTGAAATTCTTCCATCATAACCATAATGGAGCATAGTCGATCTAGCGAAACTACAGATTGTATTAGCAATCTTTTGAGTATCTGCTACTGCTTCTATAACAATACCAATCTCATGACTGGTTATCTCTTTATTAGGTTCAAGTGAGCCCATGACACCATCTCTACCATATACTTTAAAATCTAAATGGTATTTATAATCAGCATCTTTGAAATTATCTTGTACTCTATCTCTTACCTCTTGTATGATTGCATCTATCTGAGAAATCATAATACTATCTCTTGTACCTGCTATAGAAACTGTCCTATAACCAACTTTCTTAGTTCCTTCTAGTTTAACTGTATACACCTTAGAAGGCTTAAATTTAGAACCAGTTACTTTCACTATATTATCAGTTTCTTGATAGAATTTTGTCTCTTGCAAATCAAGTATTCCACCTGGTCCAGGCAAAACATAAGGATTAGTTTTTTCATATAAAGTATGAGCCGCTACTGATAAAGTAGTACATTTTCTAATAGGATTGAGAGGTTCCAACCTGAAATCCTCATCTGATAGATAACCGAACATACAGTCGCTACCACTTCCAGGTGTAGCTGCGATACTAGCACATTCCAATATTTTACCCATATGCAATGCTAGTCCTTCATCAAAACCTTCTTTAACTGCTAAAGCCGCAAAAACAGTTGGATCATATGCCCTACCAGCAATTATAACCTCTGCTCCTTCATCAAGAGCCTTAACGATAGGTTCAAGTCCCATCTGTCCTACAATACGCTCTGTCTTCTCAAGTTCCTCTAGTGTCAATTCTGGCACTGGATGCAAAGGCTTAACTTTTCCATCCAACAACTTATTGATAACATACTCTTTTTCTATTTCAGCATGAATAATAGCCATCTTGAACTCTAAATTATTTTCTTGACCAATACTCTTAACTATATCAACAACTCCCTGTAAATGAGGTTCTCCACCAGACCCTCCAGCAGTACCAACAATAACAGGAATGTTATTCTCTCTAGCAGCCTTTATCATAATAGTTAGATCTCTCTTAACAGCGGACTCATCAGTAAATGATATCCCAGCTCCGAGATAATAAGGTCCTGGATCAGTTGACCCTGCATCAACCGCAATTACATGAGGTTTCCTCTTCATCCCCTCTTCAAAAGATTCCATAGGAAATCCATATCCTAATATAGCTGTAGGAGATAAAACCCTTAATTCTCTCATAACGTAAACCACCCTTTCTCTATCATCATTAATACTAAACTCTTATCCAACCAATTACACTAATCCATTCTTCTCTCTAATATCTCTAACCGCCAATATCCTCTCCATCTCATTAAAGACAATCATATATCCTTCATCTACACCCATTCCAGGTTTAGCAAGAATCTGTGTAGGCTGTGTAGCCATAGCTAAATGAACACAGACTTGTGAAGACCTATCAGTCTCATTACAAGTACCACCTTGATAAGCCCCAATTCCAAGATTTTTACAATACAACACAGCTTCAATAGTATTATTTATACCACCAAGATCAGGTGTCTTGATCTGAATCATATGACCTGCTCTATTATCAGCAAAATACTTGATATCATCAAAAGTATTACACCATTCATCTGCAACTATTTCTACATGAACATCATCATCATCAAGTCTTTTACACAAATCACTTAGAGCTTTCATCTGAGCTTCTCTTTCTTCCATATCCATTGGACCTTCAATCCTTAACTTCAAAGGATGAGCAGCCTTTTCCAATCTACTTAGATATTCAACCATCTTATCTACATCATTATTGAATATAAGACCTATAGTTCCATAAACATCAATATGAATGACTGGCTGATAATCTTCTACATCTCTTATCTCTACGACTCTATCACGAATCCACATTATATACTTTTCGAGTAATTCACCATTTTCCCCTAATTTCAACTTGACATTATTAATAAGTCCATGAGGTAGAATGTCAGCACCTTTTAGAATCATCTTATCAACGTTATTATATCTATCATCACCAGACTGCATGAATATAGGAATCTCATTTTTAGAAACAGTAGTACCATATTCATCAGCTACCACTTCTGCCATAAGCATTTTCCTACTTTTAGCTACAGCATCCAATATCGCTTGTGTAACACCATATCTAACGGCTGTATGCATTCTTGCACCTGTAGGTGTTTTATAATTATCTATTTCTTCTGCTATCTCTTTGAAACTAGTTAATTCTCTGCCTACCAATAATGGTTTAATATATTTATCTATAACAGGTATATAATCTTTTGCAAGAAATAATGGATCTCTTCCTCCTGCTCCTGAATATTGAACAGCAGCACAATCACCATAAGCGATTTGACCATCTTCTAATAAAAGCATAACTGATATTGCTTCCCCTGCCTGTCTTACAGAGCTAAATCCCTCTGTTAATGGTTCTCCACTATATGTTGCTCCGTTTTGAACAGCATGTTTTTTTATTGCTCTCTGATCATCAAAGAAAAAACCTGTTTTCCCTTCTGATAGAATAACATCTACGATTTTCATGTTTTTACTTCCCTTCTTTGTATACTACTATCTTGGTCTTCCTACTAATCTTCCTTTACCTATTGCATAAATATCATCAATAACCATCTGGAAACTCATATCTCTTTTTTCGTATTTAGCTCTTTCCTGTATCTTATTGTAATGATATTCTTTAATTTCTTTGGTAAATGGAATGTTAGCGCATTCTAAAAATCTTACAGCTCCTGTATTATCCCTTGCTGGGAATATCTTACCTGCATTCTGTCTACTTGGTGCAAATGGTATATCAATAACTCCTGCCTGAAAAGCTCTAATTGTTCCAACAGCAATGTCGCCTTCACCTAGTTCAAGGGTTTTATCAATGATACATCTTGTTTCTGCCTTTATTATCTCTTCCTCTTCTTCTAGTTCCCTAGTAAGCTCCATTCTCTGGTCTCTCAACATAGTAACTACTTGTTTGGTCGCTTTCAGTCCACTTGCATTTGCTTCTTTTGTTGGAACACCCATTGCTTCATGTGGAGTCTTAACTATTACTTTAGTAGCTCCTGCTAATGCTGCTGTAGCTGCTCCCCAAGAGATTACTCCAAATGCCTTTGATTCATCTTGTGGGAATCCACCCATCCATTGATGAAGTACAGTTGTAACTACAGTATCTTCATAACCGAATTTTTGTAGATATTCTTCTGTAAGGGTTTTTATTGTTTTGATAGCCGCAACATCTTGAATCAAGTTACCGCATTGTCCATAACCTACTGTAATATTTTTGACACCTTGTTCTGCTGCAAGTAAGCTTTCTATTATTGCAACACTATGAGAAATACATGGAGGAACCAATGTTCCAGTAAGTGGTCCAAAAGGCTCTCTATTAATGCTGATACCTGCTTCTTCATACATGCCCACAAGTCTATCAACATATTGCCAATCATATATAGTTTTATCTAGAGGTATATTTTTGGAATATGGAATATTATAAGAGATTGCTCCTCCTTCAAAAGAGGTAAAACCACCTGCTATAGTAATTTCTGCAAGCAGTCTAGCATCAGGTGTACCATGTCTGACTTCTACAGGTACATTTACGGATTCATTAACTTTTCTACATAAAGAAATGCCATGATTAACTGCAGGGAATCCATTTAACATTGATCTTCCTGCTTTTCGACTTTCATCAATTCCTTTTTCAACTTCATTATATCTATTATGTCTTGTGTAGCTATCAATTGTTGTAGGTAATAAATCAGCTTCTCCTTCTTTTACAAGATAATTTAAAAGTTCTATATGTTTATCAACCAACGCTACACCAGCTCTTGGTTGTATAAGTGTACTTCCTGCTTTACTTGCCTCATATAATTTTTCAGAGAATATTTTATTTTTTGGTATCTTCTCATGGTATTTTACAGCTTCATCAAAATCTACTTTTTTACCCGTTGACCATTGTAAAAGTACTTCCTGCCTAATCTCTTGAAATGACTTATCATCTATTTTCTTATTTTTTAATTCCATATTAATTCACCTCTAATATTAGTTTTATATCTTTCTTCATAATAGTTAGTGCAATATCCGGATATTTAACTGCTAATAACCCCATAGCAGCAAAAATGTATTTACTGTCTATAAAAATCTTACCTCTCATAGGTTTCAATATTGATGGTTCAACAGGGTCGAATAATGACTCTTTCAGAACATCTTTTGCTCTTTTACAATTAATTATAGGACCACCAGTACCAATGATGTTTCTAACAGTTGTCAAATCTTTCCCTGTCTGAACATAAGTAGCTCCAAAAGGTGTGTAATGTGTTTCAATTCTTCCAACATGTCTGTCTACCGCATTTTTAACTGCTAAAGCAGCTAACCCAAAGTCAAATTTTTCAAATATTTCGTCATCGTCAGTTATGAAACCAGGGTTTCTTTTTATCAATTGCTGATATTCTTCTATCTGAGATTTATCTAAATCAATTCTCTTTAATAGTTCTTCAACTCCACATGAACCAACTAAAGCATCTGCACTATACCTTACTCCCAAATCACCTTCTACGGTTCTTTTTACAAATGGCTCTGGAAGACCTTTTAATAGTACTCCCCCTTTACTAGGTAGTCCCTTTGCAATAGAATGAATATCAGTTGTTGCACCTCCTACATCAGCAACTATTAACTCACCAATTCCTTTTTGATTATCTGTACCTTCTCCAAGAAGTTTTGCAGCCTTCAATACTGCTGATGGTGTTGGCATTATTATACCTTCGATTAATTTATTGACTTTGGATAATCCTTTTGCATATACTATCCTCTTGAGAAAAACTTCTCTTATTGCTAGCCTAGCTGATTCAATATTGAGAACATCAAGTTCAGGCATAACATTTTCACATATAGTGATTTCTTTCTCACATAATATATCTGCAACTTTCTCTTGCACAGATTTATTACCTGCTATAATAATAGGTGCTGTTGTTTTCAATGAAGCCAACATCTTAGCATTATGTAAAATAACCTCTCTGTTACCCCCGTCAGTTCCCCCTGTCAATAGAATTATATCTGGTCTTATATCATCAATCTCTTCTGCTTCACTTTCGTTAAGTTCATAAGAAAATACTTTCATTACTTTTGCCCCTGCACTAAGAGCAGCTCTTTTAGCAGCCTCAGCAGTCAAATCAGGTACTAAACCGATTGCTACCATTCTTAGTCCTCCGGCCGCACTACTACATGCAAACATTTCTTTCACAGTTAAATCACTACATTTTGACTTTAGATTATCTAAAGCATTATCAAGTCCTTCGCATATATCTGATTCAATTGTCGTAAATGCTTTTGAAGTACCTATTATAGCTTTATTTTCTAAATCAACAGCAGTAACTTTCGTATAGGTACTGCCAAAATCAATGAGTAATACTGCTTCCATCAGTCAATCACTCCCAAATCATTTTTGAGATCTCTAATAGAAACATCTGGAAGTGTTCCTGGTGGATATACTCTGTTGAATCCCATATCAATAAATTTCTTTTTGACTTCTTCAAAAGGTGTCTTTCCAACTACTAAATTGCCACCAACGTATAACAATATGTCTCCTATACCTGATTCTTCACATTTTTCTCTAAGCCCTCTGCAATCTAATTCTCCATGTCCGTACAATGATGATACTAATATAGCATCAGCTCCAGTTTCGATTGCCGCTTTTATATACTCTTCTTGTGACACCATTACTCCAAGATTAATCACTTGAAATCCTGCATTATCAAATGCATATGCTAATATTTTATTCCCGACGGCATGAACATCTGCACCGATTACACCTAAGACTATCTTTTTATTATTCATATTGTCCCTCCAAATTACAATTAATTATTTCTAAGGGTGTTATTATTACAACATCAACTATGCCCTTAATATATACTGAAAGTATCAATATGTCAATAGCTTTTTTATATATTATGCACAATTATTCAAAATGATACTTTGTTTTTTTGTAGCATTGTATACAATAATTCATGAATCATACTATACTTATCCACACCTCTACATTTATGTAATAATTATAACAACCTAATGAATAATTATAGTAACCGATAAAAATCAGTTGAATCTAATATAGTGAAGTATTTTTTAATAAAACTTAATAAAACAAAAGAGATATTGATTTTACTCTAATACCTCTTTCGGTTATTTCATCATATATTTATTTTTATTTAGCTAAAAAACACCTTTTTTAATTAATTTCATTAAAATTTTTTTACTTAATTATCTTATATTCCTAGCTATTTCCATAAAACGTGGTAATGTATATTTATAAAATTCTTTATATGCACTACAGAAATAATTTTTAGTATATTTGCCATCGATTTTTGGTTCTTTATGTCTTTTGCATCCGCCACGGCAAATATTGTAAAATTCACAATCATTACAGTTTGAATCTGTATTTATTGATTCTTTTATAAATTGTATGCCTTTTTCCGAACTCAATATTTCCTCAAAACTGGAATCAACAACATTACCCAATTTCCATTCATCCAAAACATAAAAATCACAAGGATAAACAGAACCATCAGCTTCAATCACTGAACTGACTGAACAATGTCCTCTCATATCACAACTCTCAGGTTCATATCCCAATATAATCTGAAGGATATTATCAAACATTCTAATGCTTATCCTATTGCCATTTACAAAATCATCATACCATAAATCAAATAATGTCTTCAAAAAAATTTCATAGTCTTTTGGTGTTAGAGAGTATGGATTCTTACCGAATTCTTCCCCTATTTCATCTAGGCATGGAATGAATTGTAAGAATTTGAATCCTTGTTTTTTATAGAAATTATAAACTTTCCTTCCATGCTTAGCTATATGTTTGTTAACTACACAAAGGACATTATACATTACATTATACTTATCAAATATCTTAGCAGTCTTTAATACTCTATTAAAACTACCTTCACCATTAGCATCTACACGATAAAAATTATGGATTTCTTTATAACCATCTAGTGATAGACCTACTAGAAATTCATTGTCATGGAAAAATTTAGCCCATTCATCATTAACTACCATTCCATTTGTTTGTATCGCATTATTGACTTTTATATTATTCTTATTATATTTTTTTTCTAATTCTATCAGCTTTTTATAGAAATCTAAAGTAGCTAATGTAGGTTCTCCCCCTTGAAAAGCGAATGTTACCATTCCCTCTGCAAAATCAAAAGCTTTTTTAACTAATATTTCTAATGTTTCTTCTGACATTATCCCATAGTTCTTGACTTCTCTACTGTTCATTACGTCATAATAGAAACAATATTTACACCTTAAATTACAATTGCCTGAAGCTGGTTTTATCAGCGTCGTAAGTGGTGGCATACTAACATCTCCTTATAATCTAGTCAATCTATATGATCACTTTTTGACTCTTTTCTACTTATTATAACATTATTTTGTATATTTAACAGCTATTATTGATTATTTCAAGGGATAGTTAGTATTACTCCATATACTAATTTCTATTTTAAAGAAAGGTAAAAAAATAGAAATCAATAAGTGAAATTCTAATTATAGTTTCACTATTATTTTCTATTGTTTACACATATTGATTATATACTTCTACTCGGTTAGGAAGTAAGAACTATCTCCGTACCTATAGAGTTTCAATCCTTATTTTACTGGATTATGTACTTATACATGTACACTACAACACAAACATATCAAAGGGGGAAAGTTTCAATCCTTATTTTACTGGATTATGTACTTATACACCGTCTGGATGACACCAACCATGAGCGCCCCAGAGTTTCAATCCTTATTTTACTGGATTATGTACTTATACTCAGTAAACAGTACCCTAATACTCACAATGCCTTAGCGTTTCAATCCTTATTTTACTGGATTATGTACTTATACAGACTCAACAGCTACACCCCGCCAATTTCAAGGCTTTACTTGATTTTTACATTGCAACAAATTTTGTTGACTTTTCAATATTTTTAATATATTATGTCGAAAATATCGTTAATTTTATGTAGGACGAGCTAGCTCAAACCTTTGTCACAACTGGCTTTAAACCACTAGATAAATTCTGCACCAATAATTTTGTAACAATGATAAGCTTCAATCACTACTAATTTAATATTATTATATCATAAATTGGATAAATATTATACGTATTTATCCAACTTATGACATTAATCTAAAAATCATTAATCACCATCAAAGAGATTACCTAATCCTCCAAATACATCTAGTACACTGCCTTCACCTTTTGATTTTCCACCTGGTACTCCTCTAACGGCACTCAGCATTCTATCTGCTAATCTACTAAATGGTAATGATTGAATCCATACTTTTCCTGGTCCTGTAACTGTTGCAAAAAACAGACCTTCACCACCAAAGAAAGCACTTTTGATTTTACCAACATATTCTATATTATAATGTACATCTTTTGTAAGAGCCACTAAACATCCTGTATCTATCTTAAGAGTTTCACCTGGCATAAGTTCTCTCTCTATAACTGTTCCTCCAGCATGAACAAAAGCAAGTCCATCACCTTCCAGTTTCTGCATGATAAATCCTTCTCCACCAAAGAAACCTACTCCTAATTTTTTCTGGAATTCAATTCCTACCGAAACTCCTTTTGCCGCACATAGAAATGCATCTTTCTGACAAACTATCTTTCCTCCGTAATACGATAAATCCATAGGTATGATTTTACCTGGATATGGAGCTGCAAAAGAAACATGTTTCTTATCATTCCAAGTATTAGTAAATACTGTCATGAATAAACTTTCACCAGTAAGAACTCGTTTTCCTGCTCCCATTAATTTTCCCATGAAGCCACTAGAATTATTTTTAGAGCCATCACCGAATATTGTCTCCATTTCTATCCCTTGATCCATATAAGTCATAGCGCCTGCCTCAGCTATAACACTTTCTCTTGGATCAAGTTCAATTTCAACTAATTGCATATCATCCCCTTGAATCTTGTAATCAATCTCATGTGCTAATGACATAATATACTCTCCCTTACTATTTTATTTTCTTAAATGATATCAAATAAATTAGATAAATTCAATATATGTAAATGCAATGAAAGCAAACTATTTTTATCATAATTAATATAAAATGATATAAAAATAATCATAGCTTGAAATAACATGTTTCCCACAGGGCTATGAGTTAGTTTTTTTCTTTTCTAGCATCTACCATTGCTTGGTCTATCTCATATTCCACAGCTAAATTATCGTATTCCTTTTTTAATTCAGAGTCTTTCATACACTCATCTAAATAATCGTTGAAATTAGTCATTACGATGCTTCCTTTCAAACTCCCTTTTATATTTTATTACCATTTCTATTCTTGGTTATATTTTCTAAGTCTTTCCTTCTTTTATTTTACCTCTAGGTCATCAGCAATCTTCTTTATTCCCTTACGAACTACATCAGAACGATTACTATTAAGTCTCTCAGCGCACTCATCAAGCATGTCCATAGTATCCTGATCTACTCTAATCTGTAATTTTATATTCTTAGGATTTTCAGAATGTGGTCGGCCCATTTTCTTTGGCGACATCTTATCACCTCGCTTTATGTCAGTACAATAATATTATATATTAGCTATGACAAAAAGCCAACCTATATTTTAATTTGTATAGATAATTTTATTTACATTAAAATAATCTATTTCTGTACTGTTTTTAATATAAATAAGGTATAATAAATAATAAAGCACATGACAAACACAAGAAAGGTGGTCATAACATGAGTAACATAGCAGCTTTCTTTGATATAGATGGTACTCTCTATAGAGAAGGACTCATAACTGAAATATTCAAGAAATTAATTAAATCTGAAATTATAGATAAACAAAGATGGTACAACGAGGTTAGAGAAAAATATATTAAATGGGATAAACGTATTGGTAATTATGACGATTACCTACTGAAAATGGCAGAGATTTATACTGATGCTATTAAAGGTCTTCATAAAACTCAGATCGAATTCATAGCCGGAAAGGTTATTGAACAAAAAGGTGACAGAGTCTACACTTATACAAGAAATAGAATCAAGTGGCATACTGACCAAGGTCATAAAGTTATAACTGTATCAGGTTCTCCTTATGAATTAGTTAGCGCCATGTCCAAAAAACATGGGTTCAATGACTTTATGGGCTCAATATATTTAACGGATAAAAATAATATATACACAGGTGAAGTGAATCCCATGTGGGATAGCAAGAACAAAAAAGAAGCTATAAATCATCTTGTGGAAAAGTATGATATCGACCTATCCAAATCTTATGCCTATGGTGATACGGCTGGTGATTTCTCCATGTTGAAATCCGTTGCTAATCCGATTGCTATAAATCCTACAAAAGAACTCGTTGCAAAACTGAAAAACGATCCTAATACTTGTACAAAAGCTAAAATTATAGTTGAAAGAAAAGATATGGTCTATAGACTTAGCCCTTGTGATATTATTTTTGAAAATAATAATTAGTAAACCTACCACATTTCAATTAATAAGGGAAGTTTATTAATTATAGAATCAGTAAACTTCCCCTTGCCTATTCTGTTTCTTGTTGTAATTTCTTATCTTCAATAAATACTTTTATAAATAATGGACACAGCAGTAATAATAATCCTGATATAAAAAATGTTATCTGCATATTATTTATATGTATATTAAAAATAACTAACTCTTTATATTCGAGTAATTTAATCAATCTACCACCTATCCAAACTGCTATACCACTAACAATCCCACCTATAGCAGCATTCAGTCCAATGTACATTGTCCTTCCTTCTTTTTTAGCAAATAAGAATTGTATATTGAACATAGAAATCCCTATTCCACCCCATGCTATACCAGATAGTATATGTAATAATGGTGCAAGAACAACATAATTAGAACCGTTAACAAATCCCCATGTGAAATGTACAACCGCTAAAATCCCTATAGAACATTTAGTGCTTAGAAACCATGATCTTTTATCTGCAATACTTCCCCACTTATTAGCAAATATAACTCTGACTACTGTTGCAATTACTGACAACGTCATCATGTATGTATATTTTAAATTAAGCTTAGTTACCATGTATATAGCAATATATGGACCTCCTATTTGAAGAGCGAAATTCCATAATACGAATAGCATTATTATTTTTCTGAATGACACACTTTTTAATGGTGTAGTCAGTACCTGTTTCAAATTGTATTTTTTTATTGTATAATTCTCTTTGTACTCACTAATATTCATCAAAGCATAAACATTCAAAAAACCTAAAACAGCAATTATAACTCCAACTACTGCAAAACCTATCATTTGATTACCTGCATCTTTAAAATAGTCAAGTACTTTACCTAGAAAAATTGTTAAAATAGCAGTAACTCCTAAAGATATTTTATCTCTATACGCTAGATATTGTCCCCGTATTGATATTGGCGTAACATTAACCAACCAATCAAATAATGCTGGACATATAAGTGCATTCATGGAATAAGCCAATATATAGCAGATAATAAAAGCTTGTAATCCATATCCTAACGGTATTAATAACATAGGAATAAAATAAACTAGTGACAATAAACATCTAAGAGCTATAGCCATACTTACAATTGTCTTCTTCCTGCTTTCCAATTTTTCAAATATCAGTGAGGAAAATATTTGAAGTAAACCTACTGTAGCTGGAACGACTGCAACTATACCATTAATTTGTTCAGAACCATTTAAAAGTGCTATAAAACCAGCCAAAAAAGCTCCTGCAGTCAATGAGTTTTGTCCTATACCTGTTACACCTTCCAAGATAAAATATTTTCTACTTTTATGCATAGCCCCCTCTAGAATAGCTTTGTTCTTATAATTTCTAGACTTCTTATTTTTTAGCACACTTAATACAAGTGAACCCATTATGCTTCACCTCATTTCCAAACTTTATTTCAAAAGCATTATACGCACATTACTTAATAAAAAAAATGTTTATAATGGTATTTACAATGTCATTTTTGGTAATAGATTATTCGTCCAAAAATTATACAAAAAATATGGTTGTAATAAGTTATTTTTGTGGTAAAATAAATTTTATATTATAGAGTTGAGGATGTGCAATATGAATATAGCAGAAATAGTACATAAAAAATTTCCTAATAATGAATCTCATCATAGAGTATTAAGCAACAATAATTCTACTGGTATATTACTTAGCGGTTATGTTAGAAAAAATAGCCATACTGGTTCTCATATAGACTATACCCCTAGTGAATATCATGGTTTATTTGTTTTATCTGGTAAAGGTATATACAAAGATATTAACGGAAAAGAAATTCCAATAGAATCAGGAGATTTTGTCCAAAGATTTCCTAATAAGACTCATAGTACTATAGTTACTACTGATGATTGGAGCGAATTATATCTTTCTATAGGCCATAAAGTATTTAATAGTTTAGCTGAAATATATGTTTTTTCTCCTGATAAACCAGTATTGACCCCTGGACATGATTTCGAACTTATTCAACAGATGTTGGATTTTCATCATAGATTGGATAAAGCTAATAGAATAGAGCTTCCATTACTTATGAATGAAGCTATCGCTATTATCTCAAAAGCGACATATCTTGATAGAATCAATAGAACAACAACAGATGAAATGAACATATTGGCGATGAGCATTAAATATATAGAGGAACATATTACTAATAGAATTTCTGTTGAAGATGTAGCACAATACGTTAATATGGGTTATGAGAAATTCAGAAAGCTTTTTACGAAACAGTATAGGATATCTCCAGGCAATTATATCCTTAATCGTAGAATCAATGCTGCACAAAAATTACTATCATCCAGTAATTTATCAGTAAAAGAGATATCTTTAGAACTAGGATACCCAGATTCATACACTTTTTCTAAGCAATTCAAAAAAATAACAGGCCATACACCCTCTGAATTCAAAAGATTTTATTATTTATGATTACAGTACTTAGTTGTTGCTTGTAACTTTATTGAATATCTTAATGAACTCTCTAACTTTTTGTTGCTTAACTTTAAATGATGATACTGACGTATAAATTTTATCCTTATATATAGAAATAGTTAATGAAGCATAATAACCCTTTTGCACATAATTGATATTGTACAAAGGCTCTTCCAAATTATCATCTAATTCTATTTCATTATCAGAAGTAAAACTACAAGATTTGAAGAAATCCAGTATTTCTTTGATATCATCTTGTCTATCTATTATAATTATATCTGATGGCTTTTCCCTATCAACAATTTGTATATCTTGCATATCCTTACTTTCCAATGTATTTAAATCCTTAAAAAATGTTATTGCCTGACTATCATCTTTAGTGTTATCTTTACCAATATTGGAAATGAATAATATGATTGCTAAAATTGCAATGACTTCCAAAAATATCTTATCACTCTTTTGTGGATCCATATTGTCCTCCAATAACATGTTGTGTATTTATTTCTCTCTAATTATTTTTTATTTATACATTCTATTTCTATCATAATTATACTAATTAAATTTAAATTAGTAAAGTTATAATTATATGTATTTTATCTAAACATATTTTATTTGGAAAAACACCAATCCATATCAAGTATCATATGTTAATTTATAGACATTAATTAAGGAGTATTTTATGAGAGATATGTATAATAATAGAAGACCTATTTTATCAGAACGTCCCAATAATAGGATGCAAGCCCCAAAAAAACCAAATAATGATAAAGATGATTCTATGGAAAAACATGAAATCAGATTAGCAACTGCTTATATTCCCAATCAACCATATGTAGGACTAGTCCCTTTACAAGAAGGATTCCATAGAGGAAGCATGTTCCCTAATCTATACCAACCTTATCAAGATTGGAGGCGTCGTTAATGTACGATAAAAAGTTAATGAGGGAAATACAACAATTAGGATTTGCCACTCTAGACCTTAACTTATATTTAGATACTCACCCAGATTGTAAAAAAGCACTCTCGGATTATAATATGATACAACGAGAGTATGAAAACAAAAGACGTATGTATGAATTGAATGTTGGTCCTCTAGTTAATTTTGGTATGAGCCCAAGTAAATATCCGTGGGAATGGTTAGATGGACCATGGCCATGGGAAAATGAATAGGAGGTTAGTTTATGTGGTTATATGAAAAAAGATTGCAATTCCCAGTTAATATTAAACACAAGGATTTAAGAATGGCAGGACTATTAGTTACTCAATATGGTGGACCGGATGGAGAATTAGGTGCAGCGATTCGTTATCTTAACCAAAGATATGCTATGCCTACTAATAAGACTAAAGGATTACTTACTGATATCGGGACTGAAGAACTTGCTCATGTAGAGATTATCTCCGCAATGATCTACCAACTCCTAAAAGGAGCTACTATACAAGAAATCAAAGATGCAGGATTATCTGCTCACTATGCTCAACATAATCATGGTCTTTTCCCTACTGACGCTAGTGGAGTTCCATTTACTGTTGCAGGTATAGGTTCATTAGGTGACCCTATTACGGATTTACATGAGAACCTTGCAGCTGAACAAAAAGCTAGAGCTACTTATGAGCATCTTATGAATCTTACTGATGATCCAGATCTAATAGAACCATTGAAATTCTTACGTCAAAGAGAAGTTATTCATTTTCAACGATTCGGTGAAGCTCTTGATGATGTACAAAATGAATTAAGTAAGAAAAAATACTATTAATAACATAGTGACTATTACATATAAATTCACTATAAATAATTATTAGCTAGAATTGCATGCTGCAATAATCTAGCTTTTTATTTTGCTTGTTATCATAATATGAACTTTGCTACAAATATATTAGGACTGACTCAAAAGCCAGTCCCTTAATATATTTGTATCTTATAGCATCTAAACTTTATATTTTCACAGTTACTCCGATTATTAATCTAGAGGAATTAAATTTAATGGTGGATTATCATCTGCACCAACTACAGCATCAGTAGATCCATCGCCTGCTGCTATATCACCATTTGTATTGATTACTTTTAGAGTTGATCCATCTTTGAATTCTATTCTTGTTACTTCTACGAAACAATATGCTTCTGTAGGTATGTAGCTAAGTCCTTTAGCTTTAAGAGTACCTGTTAATTCATATTCATGTTCAGTCATATCTCTAATCTCTTTTAATAATTCTTTATCTTCTTGTTCTTCTATAAGTACGTCTTTACTTCTTGCATTTGCGAAATAATCATCAGTACCATCACCATAAATTACACTAAAGAAACAATTGAAAAGATTTCCACCCATGCCACTTTCTGTAAATGAACTATGCTCAGTAATTTCAGCATATTGTTCAACAGTAAGCTTGTCTTTATGTGTTTTGATAAACTCTATTAATTGATCTTGTGTTACAGTTTTAACTTTCATACTTACGTTAATATCTGCTTCTGCCCCAGCTGTTAACCTTACACCAGCTCTTCCTGCATATCCACTACCATTACTTATTTTAAAAGATTCAAACTCATCATGCTCTTCAGATGCGTAACTTGCAAAAGATAATGTAAATACCATACTTAAAATTAACATGCAACTAACCATTTTTTTTAATCCTTTTATTTTCATACCTGTAACCTCCTAATTATTTTTCATATAGTTTATTAATATTTTTCTGGGTATTTAGTTTTTTTCAATTGGCCAAAATTTTTAACTAAATTTAATTTCTGTCAATATAGATATTGTTAGTATATTTAATATTATATCTAGTAATAATACGGAATATTTATTTTTTTCAAAATCATCCTCCTTGTTGTATAATATAATTTACAAATCATATTATACAACTAATTGTCTAACTATTCAACCCCCAAAATAAAATTATTTGTAAATATATCTAATTTACATTATAATCTAATTTATTTCAAATTTTTCATCAAAAATGAATATTTTATAAATTACTTCCAATACCTATAACATTATGAAACTGAAGAACTAGTTCATGTTAAATAATCTGAACAATTATTGTTCGTTAAATAAGTCTATTACAGATTTGCTTAAGAAGAACAAATTATTACGTCATCAAAGGAAAGTAATTCATTTTCAACGATTTGGTAAATCCCTCAATGATATTAAGTGATTAAGTAAAAAGAAATAGTATTAATAATATAGTGATTTTACTATTCCATATATATTATCAATATAGAAAAAGCTAGTATTGCTACTGCAATAATCTAGCTTTTTTGTTTTTACGAACATATATTTTCTTTAAATCAGTTTTTTTATTCAATAACAAACATTATATCTTATGCATAAAGTTATATATTTATTGCATATTAAAACAATGATTGAAAAATATTAAACATATTTTCATTAAATATTAATGCTAATTCTGCTTCTTCAGATGAATTTCCCCATCTAAATATTATATCTTCTATTCCTCTATTTAAACTAAGGTTAAAATAATCTATTTTACTATAGTCACTACCTAAACTACTATAAAATGATAAATTAAATAGATGTGTAATTAATTTCTCTGTTAACATATCATTTTTATTAGTTGCAATTATAGTATTCCTTTGTGGGTTTGAAGCTACTATTTCTAATGCAGTTAAAAAGTTATTAACACTAAACTGTGCTACACTAGAATAAAATATCTTCTCACCTAATTTAATTTCAACTTCCGGGCCTTTAATAAATTCATCAAGTTGCCATTTAGGTTGAAGTAATTTCCAAACTTTTTTATACTTCTCTATTCTAGAAGAATTATCATCAAGCTCAATATTAACAAACAAATAAAACTTTAATTTACTTAAATCATTTCTTTGAAAAATTTGGCTAATATCATAAGCACATTTTTCTAGAAATACTTTACCACCACTTGTTAATAACCCATTTATACTAAATACACTTAGATTAGGGATAGTATTTATTAGTAACCTTGCTTTTTCTTTACTAAAAAATCCGAAATAGGAAAAAGCGTCTTTTTGAATCTCATTCCAATATTTCATTGTTTACCTCTTATTCTTTTTATTCTTTTTATTCTTACCTTTATATTTTTTTCTGCTGATACTCTTATTATAACTTTTTTTCTTATTGGCACTTCTAGTAAGCAACATAACTGATATTAATGCAGTTATTGGAACTGTAAGAACGATACCTATACTTCCTGATAGACCTTGAATGATCTCTGTTCCTATAAAAGGTATATTCATGAACTGTTTTCTTCCCATCTGGTACCCCCATATAAGCATAATACTATTAAGAGAGCTTCCAGCAAAAGCTAATATCAAAGTATTAGACATGGTTCCCATAACATCTTTACCGATATTCATACCTGATTTGAATAATTGCTTACTTGATAACATTGGATTTGTTTTATGTATCTCAAATATAGAAGATGTAATTGACATAGCTACATCCATAACCGCTCCAAGAGAAGCAATCAAGATAGCCGAGAACATCAACCCACTGATCTGTATCTTATAATCCATAGCAACATAAACCAGTTCTTGTCCTTTATCCATTGTTATTCCCGATAGATGTGCTAAATTACCGGAAACATATGAAATAATTCCTGCAATAACTACACCGATAATAGTTCCAAGAATAACACTAAATGTCTTAAGATTAAATCCACTTATCAATAGAAACGAAGCTATTATAATAATGCAAGCCGTTATTATTGTTACTACTATGGGATTATTACCTTGGAATATGAGTGGAAGCATAAAAAACACTATCATGATACCAGTGAAAATTAACGATATTATAGAATACACTCCCTGCATACGTCCAAGTAGTATTAATAGAATAAAGAATATTGCAACTAGAATATATAGTAAGGGCTCTCTCTTATAATTATATATCCATACAATATCTTCAAGAGATTCATCTACACTTGCAATAACAACATCATCTTTCTTAACATAGACATTATGATTTCTGCTAAGGGGATTCTTGATTTTGAATGATTGACCTTTGTATTTACCTGTTAACACTTCTATTTTAACTACTTGAGTACCCAAATATAGTCCATCAAATGCAGGATCCTCATCTACCTCTTCACTAATGACTTCTAATACTCTTGCATCTTCAAAATCTTGTTTAAAATAATTAGGCTGATTACTATTAATCTTGAACATAGGAGATATAATAATGATTAATGCTGCTAATAATATAAATCCAATGATAGGTAAGTATTTTTTCATAAGCTCGCCCTTTCCGTATATTGTAAGATAAATATTTAGAAGGAGCTGTAATATATACAGCTCCTACACTAATAATCTCGTTATTTTATGAAGCTTTTGGCAGTTCTTCATCAGTTTTTATTTCTTCTAATTTACCCTCTTCAATCAAATCATTTGCATTAATTGATTTAACATTAGGTGTTCTTCCATCTTCTGATGTAGGAATTGTCAATTCACCACTTTTAATCATTTCAAATACTGTATCCTTATATGCATTTTCAAGATCAATACCAATTATCTTCCAGTTATTATCAACTGTTGGAACTGCTTTACCTTCTTTTTCTTCTTGGATGTACTTAACTATAAGTGCACGTATACGTCCAGCATCCTGTATTAATTCATATGAATCATAGAATACATCTTCATCTGTAGCAAATCCTTCATTCTTTAATGTACCAAAACGATAATTATTAATTGTTAATTTATATATTTCATCATCTTTAACAGGCTCACCTTTAAATGTAAGATTCTTAATTCTGTTACCTGCTTCTTGAGATATATCAATATCATAGTCTACGCCAGCAAACATATCATAATTGAATCCTCTTATATCAGGATTGAAACTTACTGTTACATCGCCTTCTTTATATGTATTATAATAGCTTGCAGACCATTCCATGTATTTCTTTAAATTCTCACCAGTGATATTTACACCGATTAAAGTATTAGTATATTTATATATGTTAGCTACGTCTTTTTTCTTGAATTCACCTTTAACCAAGTTCATATCGTTTTTAAAAGCTGCTGCGGAACTTATATCAGCTCCTGAATAGAATAATTGCACTTCATTAATTAAATCCATTAATGCTGTATCTTCTACCTGAGCTGTAGGCATTGTAGTTACTTTTGCATCTCCAGTAATATAGTCAACGTTTTTAACATAATCTTCTTCGATTTGACCAACTACTATATTAGCATCTTCAACAGATTTTTTATGTACGAATTCAAATTCATTCAATATATCTTTATCTTCTTCAACTTCTGCAGTTTCAATATTCTCTACTGTCACATCTTCGACTACATATCCGTTACCATATTTACCCACAGTAATTTCTGCTTTGGCAAGAGCCCAACCATAACAACCGGGTTCAATTAATTTAGTTCCATTAACTTCTTTATCTGAGAATTTAGAATGAGCATGTCCACAGAATATTACATTGAACTCTGGAACTGCTTCTGCTATCTCTAAAGCACCTTGGCTTCCATATTCTCCATCAGGTCCAATATGGAATGCTCCAACTAGAATATCATATTTACCTTGTAATTCTTTTACTACCTTTTTGGCTTCTTCTACAGGTTGAGTAAAAGTTAATCCTTGAAAATGTTCTGGCGCACTTGCTTCCCATCTTGGAATATGAGGTGGTAGTAGGCCTACTACTGCAATACGAACACCATCTTTTTCAAATATCTTATAAGGTTCAACATAACGAGTACCATCTTCTTTATATATATTAGCAGCTAATACATTGTTACTAAATGCATCAATATTTCTATCTAAGAAAGATTTATCAAAATTGAACTCATGATTTCCAAGTGTCCATAAGTCATAACCAATACTATTCATAGCTTGTACCATTGGATGGACTGGAAGATCATTAAAAAGTTCAGCACTATTATCTTGAACTGTATCTCCACAGTCTAATAATATTGCATTAGGGTCTTTTGCTTTTTCTTGTTTTATAAGTGTCTGGAGTTTTGCGAATCCTGCATCAGCATCAGGACTATCTGTTGCATATTCATACGCATAAATACGTCCATGAACATCACTGGTTCCTAGAACAGTTATCTTTTTGCCTTCTTCAACTACCGGATCTTCTGCAACAGGTTCTTCTACTACTGGTTCCTCTGCTACCGGTTCTTCAACAACAGGCTCCTCTACTACTGGTTCTTCTACGATTTGCTCTTTGCTAGGTATTTCCAATTTTTGTTCAGGGTAAATCAAATGAGGATTACTTAATTCGTTAAATTCTGCTATCTCTTCCCAAGTTGTGTCATATTGTTCAGCAATCTTCCATAAAACATCTCCTGGTTTTACGGTATACACTTCTTTAGCTAATGCTGATGATGCAAACATACTTGTTATCATTAGAACAGCAACTAGAAGTGTTAAGGGTTTTCTGATTTTCACTAAAAATCACTCCTTCAGTATTTTGATTATTGGAACACACATAACTTTTGATAGCTATCGCCATCCATTTAATTATAACCCTAATTCTAATATATATCAATAATTTGATACTTTATTTAAGTTTTATTAAACTTATATTTTGACATTTATTAACTTTATTCGACATATTGTCCGGATTTATAGATAATAAAAAAGCAAAGACATCTTTTTTAAATATCTTTGCTTTTGTTTATTATAATTTCACATCAACATTTTTACCTATAGGATTTTGCTTTCTTTGATCTATACTTCCTTTATTATCGCTAGTAGAAATCATTTTTTCATTTTTATTTTCTTCTAATTTTTTATCTTCTTCTACTTTATTATTTATCTCTTCGTTTTTATCTTTTACCTTTTCTAATGACTCTCTTGTCTCTTTGATTATCTTGTTAGTCTTTCCTAGAGTTTCCATTGCTTCATTCTGTACTTTATCAGCCCTAGAACGTAGTTTGGCTACCCTTTTGACTCTATAATCTGACAATCCTACACTTTGTCCTCTACCTATGTCAGTCTCATACTCTACCTGTAATACCTTAGCTTCTTGTCTGAGGTCTGATGCTATTTTTAACTTATTGTTAGCTACATCCAATGATCTTGAAGCTTTTATCATATTTTTAGAAGATACTTCTATTCCTAGTTCAGCTTTAATTTCTTCTAAAGGAGTAGCTGGCCTTTTCTCTTTCTCTCTTCTTTTTTCTTCAATTTCTTCTGCTTCTTCAATTTTCTTTTCTGTCTCATTCATTTTTTCTTTAATTTTTTCTTCGTTGATTCTTTCAAGCAATTCTTGTTTCTGTTCCTCTAGTTGCTTAATCTTTTCTTTTTTATCGTAAGCAGATAACTTTTCATTTTCTCGAACACCAGCAATATTTTTATCTATCGCTGTCATTTGCTTTTGTAATTTGGAAACAAGAGTATTTTTTTTACCATTAGCATTATTAGTAATAGCATTATTATTAGTATTATTATTAAAATATGTATTAACACTATTACTATTATTCAAATTAATATTCATACTTCCACCTCTTAGTATCTTAAATTTTATGTTATCACTCAACTTTTCCACTATCTTATATAACTAATATATTCTATAGTGATTAAGTTGTATCTTATATATATATCGTCATTTGATAAAAATATTTAACATAAAAATAACACAAAAACATAATATACTACTTAATATATGGAATAACTACTAATAATCAACTCAACTTTTCCACCAATAAATAAAGGATTATAACAGCTAATTATATGCTTTTAGCACTTTTACTAATTGCTTATCATAATCAGTTATGATATTATCTACACCCATTTCAATAAATTCCTTCATCTTTTCAGTTTCATTTACTGTCCATACATGTACATCCCTATTGATTAAATGTGCTTTTAGAACGAAATTCTCATCTAAATAACTTTCTTCAATACTATAAAAATCCACATCTTTAATACTGTTTATATCACCTATAGCTACAAACATTATATAGCCAGTTTTTATATTACTATTTAACCTTTCAACTTGTTTTAATAAGTCATAATCTAGTGATGTTACAACACAAGAATCTACTATTTTTTTATTATTAATGATTTCTACCACTTTTTTGACTAAATCTCTACCTTTTCCTCTTTGCTTCAACTCGATGTTTAATGAAATTTTCCCTCTTGAATAATCTATTACTTCTTTTAGAGTAGGAATCTTCTCACCTTTAAATTCTTTACCAAACCAACTCCCTGCATCTAGTTGTTTAATCTCATCATAATTGGTATTATATAATTTTTTATTAGATCCAGTGATTCTTTTGAGACTTTTATCATGGTAAACTACTACTACACCATCTTTTGTTTCTTGTACATCTATTTCTACAAAATCGGCTTTGTTTTCAATGGCTTTACCTATAGCTGATAATGTATTTTCTGGAGCTTCTATTGAACTTCCCCTATGTGCAGTCACTTCTACATGGTAATGCGTACTTGCTAAATCTGCTAGAATGTATTTTGTTATTACTAATACTACACAGAACGATAAAGTTATCAAAATTTTAATGGCTTTTTTGTTATTGAATACCTTATCTATTATGGATAATTTTGTTACTTTAGTTTTTATTGATAAATCTATAGGTGAACTATTTACACTTAAATATAGACAAGTAAAATGATGAATTATATATGGTATGATCAAAAAACTTATCAAATAAAGAAAAAGCCCCAGAAATAGAACTACTCCATTAATAAGAATATTGGTAACAGAATTATCTAATGAAATCATAGGAAATGATATTGCAATACTACCGAAAATACCTAAACTGACTACTATCATCAATACTATAGTAATCACAAAACTTTTTATTACTAATTTAAAATTGTTCTTAACCAAATGAAAACTTTTTTTCATAGCCTGTAAAGCCGACTTATTTTCTAACATAATTATTTCCATAGAAAATATAAAGCCTATGGATAATATGAATACTATTACTGTACCTATTTTCATAGTAACATATAAAAATTGATTATTGTTGATATATGCTCTAATAAAATTGGGTATCTGTAAAGAAGTTAATAGACTAGTATGATATCCCATATCCAACCATGGAAAAATGATTACTACATATGTCAGTATAGTTAATCCACCAAAACCCAAAAGATTCTTAAATCTCTTAATGCTTAACTTCAATACATTAAAAAGTGTGCTTGGATGTTTATTACTAGAAGCTTCATAACTAATAATTATTATTCCACCATATTCTATTAGTAGAACTAATGTTGCAAATATAGTAATTAAAATAGCACTTATAAAACCTTGAGGAGATAAAACAAATTTAAGTATTACTCCATTCAGAAGTATACTTAACCCTTTACTCTTTAAAATAAGTTTGAATAGTTCTTTGAATATTGGAATAAGAACAATTGTAACCAACACTTTTGCAACTATCTGATATTTTATAAAAGACCAGAAATTTCTTTTAAAACTTGTAAATGTACTTTTATATTTTTCTTCTAACCTAAACTTCTTACAATTCAATTAAGTTCCTCCGATATACTATCTATACTTATAAACAAATGACATTTAAGAGTTAAGAATATCCGATAGCTAAATTGATTGTAATAACCATTGCTTACTTAATCTATTTTGGTTATCATCTCTCTATAGTTATCCAATGACTCCTTTTTAACCATTCTATCCCTCTTAGGAATATCAATTGATAATTCCTTCTTTATTTTTGCTGGCCTACCTTCTAATATATATATCTTATCCGCTAATAATAATGCTTCATCTATATCATGTGTTACAAATACAACTGTTCTGTTGTCTTCCTCCCACAATTCTAAAAAAGCATTTATCAACTCTATTTTCAAATCATAATCCAAACCTTGAAATGGCTCATCCATAAGAAGCATTTCTGCCTTATAAGCGAATGCTCTTGCTATTGAAACTCTTTGTTTCATACCACCGCTTAATTGCTTTGGATAATACTTACAAAATTGAGTGAGTTTAACTATATCTATATATTTCTTCGCCAACTTCTTAGCATCTATTTCATTATTACTCTTTAATACAAATGTTATATTATCTTCAATAGTCGCCCAAGGTAATAATCTAGTATCTTGAAAAATGTAGGATACATTATCACTAGTCCCCTCAATAGATCCTATATCATATTCTAGAGTTCCTGAAATAATATTGAGAAGTGTTGTTTTTCCACATCCAGATGCTCCTAAAAAACAAATGATTTTACCTTTTTCAATATCCATATTGAAATCTTTGAATATAACCAAATCATCAAATGCCTTGCTAATATTTTTTAGTCTGATCATCATAACACCTACTTTTGTATACGTACTGGTAGTATTTTTCTAAGCAAATATTTAAATATATATTCTAAAATTAAACTTAAGGCAATAACAACTATAGTCCAAGCAAATAATTGCTCAGATTCAACATAGACTTTTGCATCATATAATTTAGTTCCTATTGAGAATTTCGGGCTACTCAATACTTCTGCTGCAACTGTAACTTTCCAGCCTAGACCTAATGATGTTATCATTGCAGTTGTTATATAAGGAACAATTGAAGGTATATAAATATCTTTTACTATATATTTTTTATCTACTTTATAGACATATGCCATATCAATTAATCTTTTATCAATATTATTGATACCACCAACAACTGAAGTCCATATGATTGGGAAACACATCAAAAAACATATGAATATTGGTACATTATCCGATTTAAACCATATTACAGCTATAAGTATGAATGACATAACTGGTGTTGATTTAACTGCAACTATTATCAAATTAAGAATTTCATATATAAATTTATTAACACCACATATTATTCCAAAGATTATTCCTATTATACAAGCTATAAAAAAGCCAATGGCAACTCTAAAAATAGTAGAAAAGACTGTCTGCCAAAACATTGCTGTCTTAATTTCACTCACTAATACCTTAAATGTATTATAAGGAGTAGGAAGATATATCTCCTTATTAATAAGTAAAGCGATAATCTCCCATACTAATATCCAAAAAATAAATGCTATAATCTTATATACTATTCGTCTATTCTTTGTAATAGAAGTCTCCATCAGGTAATTTTCCTCCTACAGATGTTGGATTAAACTCAAATAATATTTCATATAAATTTTGTAGAGTCTCTTTTGCATCTTCAGCAGTTATGAAAACAATGTTACTATTAGGTATAGCAGTTTCTGCAATCTTAGCGTTATTAATAATGCCTTGATTCTCTATTACTTTTCCAGCTTCTTCAGCGTTAGCATTAACCCACTCTACTGACTGCTTGTACTCTTCTAAGAAATCAGCAACCAATTCTTTATTATTAGCCGCAAATTCTGAATTGACAATGATACATCCCATAGCTAAAGGACTATCTTCTCCTTGAATTTTTTTCCATTCTTCAGTTATATCAAGTGCTATCCTTGCATCTTTGTTTTTCATAGAAACTGTAGTAACAAAAGGTTGTGGTAACATAGCTAATTTATTATCTCCTGATATAACAGTTGTAGCAACTTCTGCATGTTGCATAGTGTAATTAAGAGTAACATCTTTTTCAGGGTCAAGATTGTTTTCCTTTAATATGTATTGCAATATATAATCTGGAACTAAACCTTTACCACTAGTATAGATTTCTTTACCTTTCAAGTCTTCTACACTTTTAATCTCATCCCCAACTTCCATGACATATAATACGCCTAGTGTATTAACTGCTGCTAGTTTTATTTGACCCTTTGATTTATTATATAGTACTGATGCTAGGTTTGTTGGTACACACGCTAAGTCAACTTCATTACTGATTATTTTTCCTGTTAATTCATCTGGAGCACCACTTAAAGTAAATTCACATTTTAGTGCTGATTCACCAGAATCTACATCATCCATTAATTTTGCCATACCCATTCCTGTAGGCCCTTTTAAAGCCGCAACTTTTATAACTGTAGCTTCTTTATCATTCTCACTTGTATCTGTTTCTTTGTCAGTACCTTCTTTATCTGCATCATCTTTTGATTTGTCATCTTCTACTTCACCTTTTTCTTGCTCTTGATTATACTTATCATTCTCTACATCTTTTTTACTAGACTTACAACCAACGAATAAAGTTGATATAAGTACAAGAGTTAACAATATAGTTACAATCTTACTTAAATTTTTCATAATAATAAATCCTTCCTTATAAATTGATTATATTAATAGGTATAGCCAAATACTATTAACATAATAATATACTGTTATTTGTATTTTATATATTGTATATATAATTTATTATTATAACACAAATTTTGATATTCGATATCATTTATTTTACTTTTTTTTAATTTTGACTAAAAGATTAAGACTCATAGAAGATTTCAAGAAAAATAGAAAGTATCACTTTACATTTAATAAAAAATAAAGCTTATCTTATAAGCAAATAAGATAAGCTTTTATTCATTTATATGTTATTATTGTCTACCCATTGTTTGACCGCTTGATTTTAGTACATTACATGCTTCAATAACTCTATCAGCTATACCAGCTTGTGCTTTTTTCAAATAAGCTCTTGGATCATAAGCTTTTTTATTCCCTACTTCACCCTCAACCTTAAGTACTTCGTCATAATGTTTAAACATATGCTCAACAATAGGTCTAGTAAATGCATATTGAGTATCTGTGTCAATATTCATTTTTACAACTCCATATTCAAGAGTTTCTTCTATTTCTGCTTTTGTTGAACCTGAACCACCATGGAATACTAAACAATAGTTAGCATCTTTTCCATATTTAGCTTTTAAAGCATCTTGACCTTCTTTTAGTATAACTGGTTTAAGCTTAACGTTTCCTGGTTTGTACACACCATGTACATTACCGAATGTTGCAGCTAACATATATCTTCCATTCATACCTTTTAAAGCTTCTTCAAACATAAGCATGTCTTCTGGAGTTGTGTAAAGTTTATCTTTTGATACATCTTCATTACTTACACCGTCTTCTTCTCCACCAACTACTCCTGCTTCTACTTCAAGAATAATTTCATTCTCTGCACAAAGAGCCATAAGTTCTTTAGAAATTTTAATATTTTCTTCTAGTGGAATATCTGAACCATCAAACATATGACTGTTGAATAGATTAGGTAATCCCTGTGCTCTTCTTTTTTTAGTCTCTTCAATAAGAGGTTTCATAAATGGCTCAACATTAGCAGCTGTACAGTGGTCTGTGTGTAAAGCTATGTTAATATCGTATTTCTCAGCCATAAGGTGAATATGATTTGCTAAAGAAATAGCACCGATTGCACTATTAGCAACCATACCTGATGCATGTTTTCCTCCACCTATGGATACTTGAATAATTCCGTCTGATTTTGCTTTAGCGAATGCTTCTAAAACTCCGTTAGCTGTCTCAATATTAGAAACGTTAACTGCTGGATAAGCAAAGTTATTTTCTAAAGCTCTGTCAAGCATTTTGCAATAATTTTTGTAATCAACTACTGGCATGAAATTCACTCCTCATAAATTTATATTGATACTTTGATAAATCAAAGCATTCTCCTATTATAGTGTTACACATTCATAATAAGACATTATTCATAATACGTCAATGATAATGATAAATATTTTTTAATTATATCACTAAATAGTATTATTGATGCCCTAATTTTATTACAGCTTTTCATAATAAGTTAATTTATATTGCTTAGGTGTCATATTATACTTATCTTTAAAAAGTCTAATGAAATATGAAATGTTAGAGTAACCAAGATTAAATGCAACATCTGTTACACTTTCATTTCTTAAATAATCCAATGCTAATTCCAATTTTTTGTTCTTAATATATTCTACAGGTTTTATACCCATAACTTTTTTAAATAGATGAGAAAAATTAGATTCTGACATGTGAAGGCTTTTCGCTAATTCTTTAATGTTAATCATATCTCTAATATTTTCATTAATATATTTTACCGCTATATTTATAGGATGAGAATTATTACCGTTCAATATCTGATATGTCGTTTTGTTCTTTATCAAATCGAACACTAATTTTTGGGCATACAAATCAATTAAGAACTCATTATTATTGTCCCTACTCTTAGATGCAACGAAAATATTATTAATATCTTCTGATATATTATATTTATTTTGACCTAAAAAATAATTATTAGTTGTTGATCTAACTACTTCTTTCATATTATCTTTCAGATCAATCTTATTAAGTACATTATTGACTAGTTCGTCATTTAATTCAAAAACCAATGCTGTAGTATGAGTATCTATGTCCATATGAACTTTTGAGTTAGATGGTAATAATAAATAATTATCTTTTGTATAAACAAATTTTTTGTTATTATTTAGTGTCACATGTTTTCTGCCATTAAGTATTGTACAAAATCGAGCATAATTATATGATTTATAATCCCCAGAAAAATTTTTGGGTAAATCATAATAAAGTATTTTAACATAGTCAGTTTCGAATCCATCAATCATTTCTAGTTTTTTATCAAAGACATTTAACATAATTTCACCTACTTTTGTTAAAATTTTATCAATAATACTCAAAAAAGTGTTAGTTTTTCAAAATTAGTGTTAGTTTTATTCTTAATAACGTAGTATAATATTCCCATAAGTACATGATAACTAAAACTTAGTAGAATGTCAATGCTAGTATTTCTCCAATTTCTTGCAGAAATTTACACTAGTTTTGTTTAGACGTCATTTTTCTAATAAGTACTAAATATGTAACAAAGTGTTTATAAATTAACAATCTATAACATAATGAGGTGGCAGAATGTATAAAATTGTAACAAAAAGAAAATTAAACGATTTAGTTGAACTTATGGAAATAGAAGCACCATTTGTTTCAAGAAAATGTGAACCTGGACAATTTATCATCCTTAGAGTTGATGAAGAAGGTGAACGTATTCCACTAACTATAGCAGATTATGATAGAGAAAAAGATACAGTAACTATTATATATCAAGTAGTTGGTTACACAACAAAAAAATTAAGTCTCAAAAATGAGGGCGATTATATAGAAGACTTCGTTGGTCCACTAGGTCAAGAAGCACCTCTTCATAAAGTAAAAAGAGTTCTAGGTATCGGTGGAGGTGTTGGTATTGCACCGCTCTACCCTCAATTAAAGAAAATGAAAGAATTAGGTGTAGAAGTAGACGCCATACTAGGTGGAAGAAGTGATGAATTCATCATATTAGATACAGAGATGGAAAATACTTGCGATAACGTTTATTATGCTACAAACGATGGTTCAAAAGGAATTAAAGGTTTCGTAACAGATAAACTTAATGAATTAATTGAGAACGGTGAAAAATATGACTTAGTTATAGCAATCGGACCATTAATTATGATGAAAACCGTTTGTGAAATTACTAAAAAATTAGGTATCAAAACAAATGTATCCTTAAATCCTATTATGATTGATGGAACAGGCATGTGTGGTGGATGTCGTGTAACTGTAGGCGGCGAAACTAAGTTTGCATGTGTCGATGGTCCAGATTTTGATGGTCATGAAGTTGATTTCGATGAAGCTATGAGACGTCAAGGTATGTATAAAGAAGAAGAAAAAGATCATGTATGTAGACTAGGATTGGAGGACTAGAAATGCTTAATAAATCACTAACAAAAACACCAATCAGCGAACAAGAACCTTTAATAAGAAACAAGAATTTTAAAGAAGTAGTATTAGGTTACACTGAAGAAGAAGCAATACAAGAGGCTAAGAGATGTTTACAATGTAAACATAAACCTTGTGTAAGCGGATGTCCAGTTAATGTACCAATACCAGAATTCATTCATGCAGTTTCTGAAGGTAACTTCGATGAAGCTTATAAAATAATTACTGCTGAAAATTCATTACCTGCTATCTGCGGAAGAGTATGTCCACAAGAAAACCAATGTGAAGGTAAATGTGTAAGAGGTATAAAAGGCGAACCAGTAGCAATAGGTCGTTTAGAAAGATTCGTAGCAGATTATCATATGCAACATCAAAAAGCTAATGATACTGTTGAAATAGATAAAAACAATATTAAGGTAGCTGTTGTAGGTGCAGGTCCTTCAGGACTTTCATGTGCATCAGATTTAGCAAAAAGAGGTTATGAAGTTACATTATTCGAAGCACTTCATAAAACAGGTGGAGTATTATCCTACGGTATTCCAGAATTCAGACTACCTAAGAAATTAGTTAGTAATGAAATTGAAACAATAAAAAAATTAGGTGTAGATATTAAGACTAATGTACTTGTCGGTCGTTCCATTACAGTAGATGAATTATTCGAACAAGATTTTAAAGCTGTTTTTATCGGTAGCGGTGCAGGTCTTCCAAGATTCATGAATATAGAAGGAGAAAATCTTAACGGAGTTTACTCTGCTAATGAATTCTTAACTAGAGTCAATCTCATGAAAGCCTATGAAAAAGATTCAGCTACTCCAATTAAAGTTGGTAAAAGCGTTGCGGTAATAGGCGGTGGTAATGTTGCAATGGATGCAGCTAGAACTGCAAAACGACTAGGTGCGGAAAATGTATATATCATCTATAGAAGAAGCGAAAACGAACTTCCTGCAAGAAAAGAAGAAGTACATCATGCAAAAGAAGAAGAAATAATATTTAAATTATTAAATAACCCAACTAAAATCATTGGTGAAAATGGTTCTGTTACAGGAATCAATTGTATTAAAATGGAACTCGGCGAACCAGATGCATCAGGTAGAAGAAGACCAACACCAATTGATAATAGTGAATTTTCAATAGATGTAGAAACAGTTATCGTAGCAATTGGTCAAACCCCTAACCCACTTATCAGACAAACTACTGAAGGTCTTGATACTCAATCTTGGGGAGGCATAATTGTAGAAGAAGAAACAATGGAAACCAGTAAGCAAAATGTCTATGCCGGCGGTGATGCAGTTACAGGTGCTGCAACAGTCATACTCGCTATGGGAGCTGGAAAAAAAGCTGCTGCTGCAATAGATGATAAAATAAAAAACAACAAATAATATATATTTAAGGAGGAAATTATAATGAACATAAAATGGTTTAGAGTTCCAAAAGATATCGTATTCGGTGAAGGTGCATTAGAATATTTATCAACTTTAGAAGGCAAAAAAGCTACTCTTGTAACAGGTGGTAGCTCAATGAAAAGATTCGGTTTCTTAGACGAAGCTAAAAAGCAATTAGAAAAAGCTGGTATGGAAGTATCTATCGTTGATGGTGTTGAGCCTAACCCATCAATTGACACAGTAGTAAGAGGCGGAAAAGAAATGGCTGAATTCAAGCCTGATTGGATTATTGCAATCGGTGGTGGTTCTGCTCTTGACGCTGCTAAGATCATGTGGGTATATTATGAATATCCAGAAACTAAATTTGAAGACTTAGTTGCAGGTAAATTCCCTAAATTAAGAACAAAAGCTAAATTCATCGCTATTCCATCAACAAGTGGTACAGCTTCAGAAATTACTGCATTCTCAGTAATCACTGATACAGCTAATCATATCAAATATCCATTAGTATCTTATGAGATTACTCCAGACGTAGCATTACTTGATGCAGCTCTTCCAGCTAAAATGCCTGCTCATATTACAGCTAACACTGGTATGGATGTTATGACACATGCTATTGAAGCTTACGTTTCAACAAGTGCAACTAGCTATACAGATCCTCTTGCTATGGAAGCTATCAAATTAGTTTATAAACAAATTCCAATTGCTTATACTGACGGTAGTAACATGAAAGCAAGAGAAGATATGCATAACGCTTCTACTCTAGCAGGTATGGCATTCACTAATGCTTCATTAGGACTAGTACACAGTTTAGCTCATAAGATTGGTGGAGAACTTGGAATCACTCATGGTTTAGCTAACGCTATCTTATTACCATATATAATTGAATATAACATGAAAGCTACAGATAAATTTGCAGAAATCGAAAAGCAACTTGAAATTAGTGACTTAGTTGCTGAATTAAAAGCATTAAATAAAAAAGTTGGTATCCCAACTACCCTAAAAGAAGTTACAGAAGTTGAAATCACAGAAGAAAAATTCAACGAAGTATTAGATAGAATGAGTAAAAATGCATTTGCAGACCCTTGCTCTTTAACTAACCCAAGACAATCTAATGCAGAAGAAGTTAAAGAAATCTACAAAGCAGCATTCTATGGTACAACTGCTAAAAATATTTAATTTCAATTTATTAATTTGTTTGCAAACCTTCTTATAAAATAAATGGAAACCCTTCTTGGAAACGAAGATTCAAGGAGGGTTTTCTATCAAATCCAAACTTTTGATATTGACAATCATTATCATTAGTAGTATAATTAAATAAATGCAACAATAGAACAGATAAATTTCAGGAAATAGAATTTTCCTAATTGTATAAGAAAAAGGTGATTATATGAGTATAGTATTAATTGGCGGCCATGACCGTATGCATAGAGAATATAAAACAGTCTGTAAGAAAGCTGGACATAAAGTAAAAGTTTTTACACAAATGTCAGCTGGATTGAGTAAAAGTATAGGTACTCCTGATGCGTTGCTGATATTTACCAGCACAGTATCACATAAGATGGTAAGAGTCGCTAACAAAGAAGCAAAAAGAAAAAATATTCCTGTTCTAAGATGTCATTCCAGTAGTATTGATGCACTACATAACTCTATAAAAAGTTTAGAATCTGTAATTTAATTCTAAAATAAAAACAAGGCTATGTAATTTTACTTGCCTTGTTTTTATTTTACTTTAATTATGATTATCTACGTACTCTTCTCTATTGTAATATTTAACTAATAATTCTATTCAATGAATGATTTATTGATTTATTGGTGCAATGATTTTATTTTTACTACATCCATCAATCTTCTTATAAAAGTATTTTTTTAAATAATAGATACTTACAAAAAACGTTCCTACTTCTGCGAAAGTGTTAGAAACAAAAATACCACTATCCCCTATTATACGAGGTAAAATTATTAGTCCTATGATAACTAAAACTAAACTTCTTGATAATGAGATAACAGCTGACATTAGAGGCTGTTCAATTGCAGTAAAGAAAGCTGATGATGTTATATTGAACCCTATAAAAATATATGAAGTAATATATAACCTACTCATCCAGACCCCCATATCTATCAATTCTTTGTTTCCTTTAGCAAAAATACCAACTAATGGTTCACTAAATATAAATACTATAACCATGGATATCATTGAAATTGATTGAGCTGTTATCAGACATAATTTAAGTCCTTTTTTAGCTCGATCCACCTGCCCTGCTCCTAGATTATAACTAACTATAGGTTGCAGGGATTGACTGATTCCAAACAAAATCATAATAATTAAAGTAGTAATATAGAGAACGATACTTATTGCTGATACACCCATTGGTCCCATTCTTTTCATAATCACTATATTAAATATCAATAAAACTATGGATGATGATATTTCTGTTAAGAATTCGGAACATCCATTATATAACATTTTACCTAGTATTCTAAAATTTCCTGCTGGTTTCGTAAATTTCAAATTAGCTTTTTTGGTGAAGAAATATGTCATCATCGCTATTCCACTCAAACCAGCTCCAACACATGTAGCTATAGCTGCTCCAGTAAGACCCATATTTAATTTTATAACAAGTATATAATCAAGAACTATGTTAATAATTGTTCCTATTATAGATACTACCATACAAAATGACGGTCTTCCATCAATACGTATAAAATTCTCCATAATCGGCGAAAGCTGAAATAATAAATTACAACTTAACATTATAACAAGATATTCTTTTACTAGATGAATCAAGGATTCGTCTGCACCAAGTAGTTGAACCAATGTATCCAAAAATATTATTGAAATCAAAGAAGTTATGATTATAAATATTACTGCTATCATAACTGTAAATGAAAATCTTCTACTTGCTTCTTTTTCATTGTTTTCTCCTAATTTAATAGCTGTTAGCACTCCACCACCTATAGTAATCATAATAATTATACTGTTAAGTGCTTGAATGAAAGGTAATGCAATATTTACTGCAGCTAAACCATCAGGACCTACTCCTCTGCTAACAAATATCCCATCAACAATTATATATAATGAAATAACTACCATACTAATAACAGCTGGAACTGAATAATTAATAAATAACTTACTTACTTTGTCTTTTCCTAGATCTAATTGTTTCATATGATTTCTTGCCTCCACGATATCTTCTAACTAATATTAGATATTGTAAAGGTTAGAGTAACTCTAATGTCAAGGATTAATTTTTACAGGTATATTGAATTCTGTGAAAAAAGCTTTATTAGAACTATTAATAAAATGTGATGGTCTTAAAATTTCATAAATACCAGTTTGTATAATGAATCCTCTATCTCTTATACCATCTAGTATTTTAATAAGTTCATTATAAATATTTTGTTCATTTCCCTTATAATAATAGAGTACATAATTACCCTCTGGAATAATAAATACATCTTTAGCTGAGTATTCCATTTTTCCATCATACTCTATATAAAAGTCAGTAGATTGATCTTGAACCTTTTCTAAATCATCAATACAATACTTTACCATCAAGTTACTTTCTAACAAAACTTCAGAATTACCTAACTCAAGTATAGTGTTAAGCTCATCTCTTCCATTACTAAAATAGACAAATTTCCTTTCCATTAATTTTTTGACGCGCCATTTATTTTCAAGACTTTTTTCATATTTTGCGACATTTAGCTTATTATCTATCAAATCACTTACTCTAATCATTCTTTCTATTTCCGCATCAATGTGTTTTTTACTATTACTTAATAAATCAATGAAATCTTCCATATTATCATCAACAAGACTTTTTTTGATATCTTTTATAGGAACATCCATCTGTCTTAATAATTTTATGGTAACCAAATTATAATAATGGTCAAGAGTATAATATCTATATCCGTTAACATCATAATTAGGTTTAATTAATCCTACTTTATCATAATATCTTAATGTGTACTTTGATATGTTAAGCAATCTGGACATATCAGACAAACTTATTCTTCTATTCATTAACTCGACTCCTACAATAATTCAACATTTCTAAACCCTGTATCTTTTCTTTTCACCCATACCAAAAAATTGATTAAGCATAATCTTATTATCATCTTTATCTTTTATATATCCTTGGAAAATTCCCATAGGACCTTCGTAATCTGAATAAATAATGCCTAGATTGAATTTCAACTGTAATTTGGTCAGTGGAAAAAAAGATATATTTACAATACCATATTCATCTTTGATTTTCCATACTTCTTTATTATCTTGCAATTCTCGATTGAATTTTATTGGAGGGAGAACTTGCATGCTACCATTGATCCATAAACAATTTTCATTATATTTTTCATGATTCCTAATTTGGTTATCAGTCAGATTGAAACCTATAAGTCCTGTATTTTTACTGTTGATACACCCTGTAATCCAATCATACTTTACATTATTGGGATAATAGCCTTTATGGTCATCTATAATAGTGAAAGAAGATTCTTTTTCAAATACTATTTTCTCTTTTCCAAGATATAGGGTTCCTTCCATATTCATTAATGCCTTATGGGAATATAATCCCCTATTAGTATCAAAAGGCTGGCAGATAACTATAGGCTCGGTTAAGTGATAAGCAGTCATTTCTAACTTGATATCTGGTAGATCATTTTTATTTTTTATTGTAACTGAAATATCAATCTTACCTTCATCAAGGTCATTATAAATGATTATCGAAAAATCTTTAGAATCATATTTGCTTTCACTTTGATACATCCCATTACTTAATGTTTGCTTCCATGGAATACAATACTTCCTGTAATTATATAGTTTGTCGTTTCTTTTATCATAGATGGATAATTGATTCAGGGCAGATGTTTTGGTATTATATACAGCTCCAAGCATAAAAATATCCTTATTACCTGCTTGAAATGCTTCCCACTCTTTCAACCTGAAATTTTTGAAGTGCTTAGTAAATGGAAATCCTAATGGTTTCTTGGCATCTAACATATTTAATTTCTTGACAGGTTTGTTATATGTTCCAAATTGAAAATTACCATCTGCATCCACTAGACTTAATATTTGCTCTTTGACTTCCCTTGTATAATTTCCCATAATAGAACCTCCTATAGTTTATTAACTTCTGCAATACCCTATGGTGTACTCTATTGGTGTCATATACTAGTAATATACAAGTAAGTTACCAAATAAAATTATAAGTCAAATTTATCTCTCAATAACAAAAACTATCATATAATCCATTAAGCATCAACAAATTACACAATAGTCTTAACTATTACTTACATTATATAATCATTTCATATTAATAACAAGTCAAATTTCCTTTAATTATATAATAATTTATAATCTTAACTCCTTCTTTAATAAAGTTGTCTCATCTGAACTTGGTCCAACCATAAATTTATAGATACCATGTTCTAATTCCCAATTCATTGACTCACTACTAAAATAATATAATTCCTTTATGTTTATTGGTATAGAAATTTCTTTGGTTTCACCTGATTTGATAAATACTTTATCAAATCCTTTTAAAAGTTTTTTTTGACGTTCTATCATAGAATTAATTACTCCTACATAAACCTGAATAATTTCTTCTCCATCAACTTTTCCAATATTAGTTACTCTTACTTTAACATCTACTAAACCATCTTTCTTCTCAAGTACCATATCTGAATATCTATACGAAGTATAACAAAGTCCAAATCCAAATGGATAAGCTGGTTTATGATTTTCTTTATCCAGTAGAGTATATCCATGATATAAATCATAACTGATTTCTTTATCAGTACTACTAAAATATGGTAAATGATCTCCATCTGTTGGTACTGTAAACGGTAACTTACCACTTGGATTAACATCACCAAATAATATTCTAGGTAGAGCATTTCCCCCTTCCATACCTGAATACCAACTATACATGATAGCTGGAACACTATCATCCCATTCTTTTGTCATTATCATGCTTCCACCTATTAAACACACAACGGTATTTGGATTAATGCTCCCAATTTCTTTTATTACATTTATTTCAGATTCCTTTAGAGATAAATTCGACCTATCTCCACCCATTGTATCTCCACTGTTATCTGTATATGAACTTTTCTTATCATTTCTTTTACTTTGCATTGACATCAATTTCTCTATTTGCCCTTGATTTTTATACCCTTCAACAATAATATCTTCCATTGAAACATCTTCATCTGGCGCAACATATTCTCCTTCATCTCTATAGTCATTGCCAGCGAAAATAATCACGCAGTCTACCTCTGTTGCTAAATCTTTAGCTTGCTCTACTTCTATGTCATCACAATAAATAATATCTACTTGATTACCAAAATAATTCTGTAATCCTTCAAGTTGTGTTACAACATAAGGTGCATAAATTCTGCTACTACCATAATCCCCTGTATTTGCTTTTGTTGCAAGCTTACCTACTATTAAAACTTTTTTAATATCTTTAATGAATGGCAATACATCATCTTTATTCTTGATAAGAACCATAGATTTTTCAGCAACTTTTCTTGCTAACTCTGTGTGTTTTTCATTTGCTATTAACTTTTCATCATATTCCATTGAATCTTTTGAATTACTAAAAGTGAGAACTGTTTTTATAACTCTTGTTGCTGAAAGATTAATGATATCTTCTGAAACAACCCCCTGTTGAACTAAATCCAATAAATTCTGTTGATAATAAACAGGCATTGGCATTTCAATATCCATACCAGCCTCAATAGCTTTTTTTGTATCACGTATAGCAAATAAGAAATCTGAAGAAGTAAAACCTTCAAATCCCCATTCATCCCTTAATATCTTAGTAAGTAAATGATAACTTTCACTGCATTGCTCTCCTCTAAATTTATTGTATGAACCCATAAGAGACGCTGCTCCTGCTTCAACACATTTTTTAAAATGAGGAAGATAAACTTCTCTAAGGGTTCTTTCATCACATTCAATATTTACTTTGAACCTTGAATTTTCAATATTATTTACTGCATAATGTTTAATACAAGCCATAACATTATGTTCTTGTACACTTTCAGTTAAAGCTTTGCCCATTTCTCCTAACAAGAATGGATCTTCTCCATATGTCTCTTGTGCCCTACCCCATGCAGGATGACGAAGTAAGTTAATACAGACTCCCGCAAAATAATTGGCTCCACCTGCACGTGCTTCAATACCAATAACATTGCCGATTTCTTTTTCCAATTCTCTATCAAAACTAGCACCACGTGCCATAGATACTGGAAAACAAGTAGAATGTCCCATTACAACTCCTCTAGGTCCATCGGTGAATGCAATAGGCGGTATATCTAACCTATCATTTCCATTGCTTTTAATGGGTATGGGATTATATGCATTTCCATATTCAATACTATTTTGAATCATATCCCAGTTACCATTTAGTAACCATACTTTTTCCTTTAGTGTCAGTTTATTCATTAAATCAGTAACCTTATTATTAATTTGTTCATCAGTTAATATACAATTTTTTTTAAACATTATTAACATCCTTTCTATTATTCTGTCGGTTCTTTAATTCTATTAGAATTTTACTATATGTTTTATTGTCAAGCTTATAAAAATTCAAAACTATAATTAATACTATTATCAGTAATAATGGAACAATTGATACTAGACTCTGAATTCCTATTAAAGCTGTTGTTGTTTGAACTGTATTCTCTATATAACCTGTCATCTGAAGTACGAAACCTGGTATCATTCCTCCAAGTGCCATACCAAATTTGAAGAAAAATCCTACAATAGCATATATAGTACCTTCTGCTCTTATGCCTGTTTTATATTCACCATATTCAATTGTATCTGGTACTAACCCCCATACAACTCCTGTTGCAAAACCAGCTCCTATCGAACCAATAACACTTCCAATTAATATAAGTGGAACAGATGTTGTAAAAGATACGATTGGTCTAATTAACGTTATTGCCATACCTAGTATAAATATATTTTTTTTCTCCATTTTTTTTAGTAATAATGGTGTAAATAGTAATGAAATTAATGTAACTACCATTGATAGAACTAGATTTAGTGAAATCAAATCTTCTCTCATCAAATTATATTTAAAGAAATAAACACCTACTGAACCTGTTATAGCATTATTACCAAAAAGAATTACAAACGCTAAACATATAATTTGTAATGGATGATTTGCTTTAAATATCTTGACAATGGTTTTCAAATTAATTTTTGAAACCTTATTTTCATTTATTGAAGTGTGCCTTTCTTTTGTTGTAAAAAAGGTAATCATCAATAAAACGACAGATATAACAGCAAATATAATCATAGTCAATTGATACCCTTTTGCTGGATTACCATCACCTAGACTTTTTGTTAATGATGGAATACCTACTGCAACTATTAACCCACCAGTCATGGCAAAAAACATCCTTATTGATGACAAACTAGCTCTGTCAGACGAATCCTGTGTCATTGATGAAGTCAACGCACCGTAAGGCACATTTATAAATGTATATGCCATACCTAATCCTATATAAGTTATATATGCATAAACTAATTTTCCAGTATATGAAAAATCAGGAGTAGTAAAACAAAGAACAGCTAAAATACCAAATGGTATTGCCCCCCATAATAAATAAGGTCTGAATTTACCCCATTTTGTATTCGTCCTATCAACAATACCTCCCATTATAGGATCATTAATGGCATCCCATAATCTTGCTACTAAGAAGAGTGTTGAAGCTGCTGCTGGTGAAATTCCGAATATATCCGTATAGTAAATCAACAAAAAGATACTGATAGTCTGAAATACTAAATTACATGCTAAATCCCCCATAGCATAACCTATTTTTTCACTCATTTTTAAATGTTCTTTAACTTGATTCATATGTATTCTCCTCCTTTATTATTTTCATCGATTGATAAAAATTATATCATCTTTAGCAAAATGACCGTATTAATATAAAAGCATTTGTGGTAAAATATTAGTCAATTAATAAACTTTATGAAATCACATAAGTTAAAAAAACACATTAAATAGAACTGGAGGAATTCTATGGATATATCCTCATATAAAGAAAAAATGTTCATGTACACTATGACAACTGGTCTACCAATAAGTTTATATACCAGTAGTGCTAAACTCATTCACCAAATTAATATTCCTGAAATACCCTTCAGTTTTTTAGGAGTTTTTTCACTAGAACAAATAATAAGGGATAAGAAATTATTTTATAATCATAAAACAAATTTTGAAGAATATTTTATTTCGTTACGCATAACTTCTGAAATTTATAATGATTTGATTGTTGTAGTTGGTCCATTTAAATACAAAATGCTTACCAACAATGAAATAAAATCTATTGCAAATCAACATGTTGGTAAATATAGAATGGTTGCATTACAAAAATATTATTATAGTCTCCCTATAGCTAAAATAGGTTCAATCAATCAGCACTATAAATATCTTGAATCTCTTTTTAACAGTACCCATATAGTATTTAATGACGTAGACAAAGATATAATATGTGTTAATTCTCTTGAAAAAAATATTATAGAATATAGAGAAATTGACTTCTACCATCATAATTATTTTTCAGAAAAACAGTATCTTAATATGATGTTTAAAGGCAGAGTCAATCTATATGAAGATTTGGATTTATCTAATATCGAAGCCGGTACAATAGCTAATAATTATATCAGAAACAGAAAGAATCTATGTATTATCAATATTGGTATATTTGAGAGATATGCAATCGAGCAAGGACTTGAAACTCATATTTCATTTACAATAGGAGATACTTATTTGAGGATGGTAGAAGAATGCAAAAATCTATCCGATATAGATATCATCATGCAAACAGCATTTAGGAAATACAAACAAGCTTTAGATCTAGTTTATAAAAGTAAATATTCAAAAATAATAAATACTACTATAAAATATATTAATAATAACTTATCAAACAAACTATCATTAAATGCTGTAGCAAAGCATGTGAATGTACATCCAAATTACCTATCCAAATTGATAAAAAAAGAACTTGGTATGTCTTTTACCGATTATATTTTAAAAGAAAAGATTGATGAATCAAAATTGTTACTTAAATATTCCAACAATTCATTATCAGATATAACTGGTATTCTAGGTTTTAGTTCTAAAAGCTATTTTATAAAATGTTTTAAAAAAATAGAGGGAATAACTCCTGGAGAATATGTAAAAAAACATAATTGATACCATAATAAATACTATTTTCTACTTACTAAATCATATATTAGTTATGAGTATAATATTTGGTGATAGAATATGGATAATAGAGATCTATACTATAATGAAATGCCTTTTATAAATATACAAGACAAGAGAAGGCTTAAGAACTATGAAGATAAATTAGTCATGATAAAATCCAAATTAGGATTTACTCACTTATTCCGATTAAGAGAATGTAACCCAAAATATATCACCGGCATTATGTATACAGGTAAACAATTCGAACCTGTAAAGATACCTCTTAATAATATAGAATGTTTTTATGCTACAAAACTAGATTATAATAATCTCAAGTAACAGTTTATAACCAAAATTCAGGTTGGCAAAGGATATTATCCAATCCATTGCCAACCTGAATTTTCATTTGGATAACCCGATTGATAACATGATGATGTTTCTAATCATTTATTTGATAGTTCCTGTAAAGTATTAATAATAACACTATACGCTTCTTCTATATTATTAATACTAGACACTGCATTTTCTATTGGACAAGGTCCTGTACCTGTTCTATTGATTATTTCAGGTACAATTTCTTTATAATGTACATCTACATTATACATATTAGCTGTATCTAAAGCTTTTTGGCTTATGATAGGAGTAATAACTTTCGTAGCTTTACATTTGATAGCCAAACACATTGCGCCTTTTCCTATGATTTTATCAATGACTGTTATATTGGTATAATCATATTCTTCATTAATATAATCCAGCAAAGGTTTTACACCTTTTTCTTTTGAAGTAAATACTACTTTATCATTATGTTTAACCATACATGTATAATTATTATTTTCTAATTCATAATTATCAAGCTGTCGCATTTTGATACCCTACTTTCTTAATCAAGACCATTATTGAAGGAATTACTACCAATTGTAATGCTATTCCTGGTAGTCCAGTCACTATCATCCCTGTAAAACTGATAAACTTAGGAAGCGTAATACCCAACAGATTTGTTGCAGCAAATATCATGAAACCTACAACTATTCTACCTGTAACCATAGCAGAAATCAACGATACAATTATATTCAATTCATATTTATTAAATAATAGACCTGCCATCAATCCATATACAGGCAACTCAACTATCATAAAAAACAGATTAGGTACTGGTGGCATTCCAGTAAAAACATGACTAATCAATACAGATACTAAACCTACTAATAATCCACTTATAGGACCACATACAAAACCTGCTAAAAGAACAGGTATATGCATAGGTAAGAAAATACTCCCTGCCAAATTGCCAAAAACATGAAACATCTGAGGTAATACAACTCCTAATGCTGCAAATAATGCTGTATAGACCAATTGTTTACTCTTCATATGAAATTCTCCTTCCAAAATGTATATACTATGTTAAATCCTAAGATAAAAAAACAAACACCAAAAAAGCCTTACAACCTTCTTGGTGTTATATTTCTCTTAGCACTTCCTGCACTAATTCTTCAATCAATTTATTTAATTTTTTACCTTTTACACCTGCAATTACCATATTGCATTTATTAAATGGCAAAAGTATTTTCTTCGCTTCACTGGATGAAATGGATAAAGCTATATCTGATGTAATTTCTCCCATCATAGCATCAGGTACCATAATTGCAAGAGGTCCTAAGATGATATCAACTCTTTTACTCATGACTTTTATAGCATTTTCACCAGTAGCACCGGAGTTCGCTCCAGATTTTATCATACCGGTAGTTGCAGTTGAATTCGTTCCAAGTGCAATTAATTCATGAGTTCTATCAATATTGTCTTTTAACTTTTCAATTATGATTTTTCCGATACCTCCGCCCTGTCCATCAACGACAGCTATCTTCAATTAACCACCTCTTCTCCAATTATTACTCTCAATAGATTTTTTATAGGTAAATTCTTTTTGCCTGATCCATAACCAACTCTTTTTATAGTCATCTTAGGCATAGAAATAAAATTCTCGGCTATAGTTTTAATAATCGCAGCACCAGTCGGTGTTACTAGTTCAGTTTTAATGTTAGTCTGATAAATCGGTACATCCTTTAATACTTCAACCGTAGCAGGAGCAGGTATTGGTATTATGCCATTAGCACATTCAATAAAACCTGTACCCAAATGAATAGGAGAAGCATATACTTTGTCTACATCTAATAAATCAATACATATTGAAGCACCCATAATATCAACAATTGAATCTAAAGCACCTATTTCATGGAAAAAAATATCTTCTACAGGTTGCCCATGTACTCTAGCCTCGCTTTCTGCAACTAAAATAAAAATGGACTTACCTATTTCTTTCGCTCTTTGGCTAATGAGACTTTCATCTATAATATTAATAATATCATTTAAGTTCCTTTTTGGATAGACCAAATTTTCATCTATATGTACATAAACATCTGTTGCACTTATACCATCTTTTCTCTTTTTGTTTATATCAAGACTGAATCCCTCAACATTTAATTTGTCTAGCTCTCCAATAAAAATATCTTTTTCGACTCCCAAATCTAGAAGTGCACCTAGAGTCATATCGCCACTCAGACCACCTAGACAATCAAAATAAAGTATTTTACCCATGTCTAAACACCTCCGATGTCCAAATTTGTACCAAACGTTTGGAATAACTATACTTTATCATAAGAAACCAATTAAGTCAACCTTTTCTAACATATAATTAACCATTATTACTATATTATATAGTATAATGGTTAATAAATATTACATTAATCTTTATTTAGTTTTAGTTTTTATAACCATTTTTTACTGCCCAATCCTTCTTGGAATTATATATGACCATATAGTCGTCTGGTACTTCCTTATAAATTAATTTCAAATAATATTTTGCCCTGTCCAGATCATTCAAAGTAACTAATTTATAATCCTGTCTTGTATATTCTCCATCCTTAGTAATACAATAATATAAATCACCATTAGGCTTTATCCAATTATCTTTAGTATTCATAATACTATGTAAAAACTTTTCAGCTAAGTCGAACAATTTGTCATCTTGATATAACAGATGGTATCTATACATGACTGTCATTTCAGATAGCATATGATTAAGAGAACAATGAGGCATTATTTCATTACCATCATAGTCCATATAATCTGCAATAAAAATATTTCCGTCCAGATAAAAACTATTGTTATCAACAAAATCAATGTAGAACTCAAAATACTCATCCAACACTTCTTTTATTTTTTCATCTGGATACACTTCCTGCATGTGTAAGAAACTGCTTATCGTGTCAGTATTGAATCTTGTATCATAGAATTCACCATTAATTTTGTAATCATCGTATAACCAATCAGATCTTGGTACTGTAGGAATATAATTCTTATCGTTATATAAATCAGCATAAGTATACATGAGACTTACACCATAAGTCGTAAATATACTACCTTGATCAAGCACCCAATAACAACCTCTCATATGTGTTCCACAAGCTGTCCTGTAGAAATCATTTTTAGCAGAAGGTTTATAAGTACTTGGATTATCATAATATATGCCATCAGCCCAAACATATTTTACATCAGCTAAATCTAATGCTGATAAAGTGGCTAAATTGAATTGTACACTTTTATCGTTAATTAAATTATTAAGAGCGACCATTCCGTTTACTTTAGTCGAATATCCATTCTTAACTGGCAGAACATATCTATATGTGTTTTTATCATCCATAATTATTGAATTATCCTGCTTAATTTTAGTTACAGATTTTACTGTTTCACCTATATCCTTCTCCAAGAAAACTCTTCCTAACATTATATGATTTTTATCTCCATCAACCAGATTAAAGATATTATTAAAATTTTGGCTTGATGTAACGTCATGAATATTATATTTTATAACATGGTTTTCATAATAACCTTCCGTAACACTTATACTATCAGCTTTTGAAGCTTCTATAGAAAATGACAGGCTTTTACTTTTTTTATTGTATGGGATATATTCCACATAATATAAAATTCCGCTATCAATAACTTCGTGAAATGTTAGTTTCAATTTACCATATTCCTCGGATAAATTAAGATCATAAGTATATTCATTCATATACTTATGCTTAACCAAACTCATATTAGTCAAAATTGGATCTATTGGTTTATCATCTATCAAATCAGCAATTTCTAACTCATAATCATTAACATTATCTTTATCTAAATCAAACCATATCTTGGAATAGTCTGTCTTATTTTCTGTAGATACTGTATTATTATCATCAATACCACTTAAATAATCTTTATATTCTTGCGTATCAGTAAAGTTATTCTTATCGTTGTCGTACTCAACATTTAAATTATTACTAGTTTCAATAGAATCATCTTTCAGCTTATAAATCACCAAAAATATTATTGCAATAGAAATAATAACTGCAAACATTACAGCTATTTTCTTACTAGAATTTCTCATCATTAGTATACCTCACTATTTTTATAAAAAGTTATTTATTTCCATTGTATCATAATTATGCACTATATTAAATCCTCACTTTCCCGATTGCATTTAACACCATTAATATTTTTAAGATACAATGAGAATTTGTAGTTAGGGAAGTTTTCTTAGTGCATATGAAAACGCTCCTATTTCATATGCTTAAAAAGTAGGACTTACCTATAAGCTAAAAAAGTATAAGTCATAAAAATTTCATTTCTATGACTTATACCTCTTACAATTTTTCACTAGATATGTATATGAGAATATCATTTTTCTTTATCTTCCTATCTTTATCAGGATTTAAGGAAACTTTTTCATTTGCGATTCCAACTAGAATTGTATTATATTTATCTATATATTTAATCGAAAGTTCTTTGAATGACATTCCTATATCATCTTCTTTAGCAGTACATTCATATAATTCATTACCATATGAGTTTGTCAATAATTCTTTTAATACAGAACTTACATTTTTATATACTGCACTCCTAACCATAACTCGACTACTCATTTGATTGCTAACAATAATATCATTAACATTTGCTCGTTCAAAATGGGGAGTATTCTCTTCATCAAGCACTTCCGCAATCAGGTGAATGTCACTATTGAATTTATCGACTGCCAGACATATGAGTACTGATTTAGCATCTGCCATTCCATCTTTATCTCTTAACTTTTCATCAGCTACAACTATCACAATATCCGCATAAGGAACATTAGCCTTTAATAATGTTTCATCTACAGTAGGATCTCCATGTACAAAATAGGTATTCTTATCTGGTAGATTCAAACTTTCAATTTCAGAAACTATAACTATTTTTCGTTCTGGACTATCTTTTATTAATTCTTTCAACATTGTTTCACTTTTCTTATTCCATCCAATAAGTACTATATGATTCTTGAACTTGATGTCCACTAATCCCCTACCTTCTTTCATTTTATTCTCAATAAAGATTGATGCAACAGCTGCTGTCACAAAACCAAATGTACTAATACCTATTAACATAAGGGCTACGCCAAACAGACGTCCTCCAAGTGTAACTGGATAGTAATCACCATAACCAACCGTTGTTGTAGTTACGAATCCCCACCATAAAGAATCACCATAACTTATATCAACATCAGCTTTACTTTCAAAAATGTAAAAAGCTGTTGAACACACTAATAATGCAACTATGAAAATTCCTATCAACTTATATATTTTACTCTTTTCCATTGATATATGCAGAACTTTAATTGCATTTAATAATACTGATATCATCTCATCGTCTCCTAGATTGTTTATTAATAACTATCCCAGGCTTTTTCGTAATAACCGAATAAAACAGGATTAGTAAGACTATTAACCTCTACTTTATCTTTTGATTTTTTCTCATCATCAGCAAAAACAAATAATGCCTTGACCATATCATTATTAAGGTATCTGGTTGGGACTTTTAGATCAATATCTTCTTCTTTAAATTCCTCATTGGAAGCTAATGTAAATCCCCAATCCCCAAATGAAGGTACATACAAATGGTATCCTGTAGTATAAAATCCTTCTGATTCAACGGTCTTACGGATACACCAATAAGCTTGTTCAGCATAATATGGACTTGTTGATTGAATAGCAACCATACCTCCATCATCTAACCTGCTATATATCAACCTATAAAATAAATTAGTATATAGTTTATTTAAAGCTTCATTGTTAGGGTCCGGTAAGTCCACAATAATAACATCAAATCTCTTATCCGTATTTTCAAGAAATTTATAGGCATCTTGATTGATGACATTCATCTTTTCATTATCCAAAGACTCCTTATTCAATGATTTCACGAGAGGGTTGGTCTTACAGAATTTTACGACTTCTTTGTCTAAATCAACTAAAGTAATATTCTCGACATCATCATATTTCAATATTTCCCTTGCAGCTAATCCATCTCCACCACCTAGGATAAGTATATCATTATGCTCTTTAGCAAGTGTCATCGCAGGATGAATCAGAGATTCATGATATCTATATTCATCCTGTGAACTAAATTGAACATTACCATTAAGAAACAAACGAAGATCATCACGATGTTTAGTTACAACTATTCGTTGATGCTCTGTTTGCTTCCTATATATTATTTGATCTCTATAGAAACTATCCTCAATCTTATCAGCTGTCGAATCAGCTGTTATAAAACCTACTATAATCAATAGAGCAAATAATGCAGCTAATATCTTCAACGCATCTATTCTTTTTATGTGGTCACTATACTTATAAATTATGATATTCGCAACTATTATATTGATAAAACCAACTAAAAAAGCTGTTTTTATATATCCTAGATGTGGTAATAAGATTAACGGAAATGCTACCGAACCTATTAATGCTCCAATATAATCGAAACTTAGAACATTAGCAAGCGTCATCCTAAGATTATTCTCTTTTTCTTCTATAATACGAGTAAGTATAGGTATCTCCAGTCCTACTAAAATACCAATTATAATTATTGTTATATACATCACAGGAAGATACACTTTGGTATATCCATATGCAGCAAATAAAAGCACCGCCGATATACCTCCAACTAAACCTATTGATAGTTCTATTATAACAAAAACATCAAATAAGTTACGTCTGAACTTCTTGGTCACATATGATCCTACACCCATAGCACTCATATACAATCCTATAGTAATAGAATATTGCTTAACACTATCCCCCAATAAATATGAACTGATTGCACCGATAATCAGTTCATATATTATTCCACATATAGCTATAATAAAAACAGCAAACATCAAAGGGGTAGCATTAATTTTCCCTGTATCTATATCTTTTTTAATGCTATTTTCTTTTGTCATGTTAACCTCCATAACTTTTTGCAAAGCTATTCAAACTTATAAAATTGCAGCACTTACAACTATTGCCACACCAATAAAAATTCCTGCTACTGCTAAACCTGCAGCCATATTATGATCATCAATTTCTTTGTTTAAATCGAACGGTGTTATTAAATCAAACACTTTATATCCTATTGCACAGAAAAACATACCAATTGCAAAATATATTATACTAGAAATGATAGGATTCATTTATTCAAACCTCCTTAGACATTATTATTTATAAATCAATTTTTATATGTACTTAAAAAACTTATGCAATAGCTGCTTTGATGATTATTGCTACCGCTATGAATATTCCTGCTATTACCGCTCCTACAGCTGGATTTTTCTCTTTAATCTCTTCGGCGAAATTATAAGGTGTAATCATATCAAATATTTTATATCCTACAAACATTAAAACTAATGCCAAAATAGCATAAATAATAGTTGCTACAAACTCATTATTTAAAAAGTCCATTATATTATCTCCTTCCTTAACATATCAATTTGATTATTTACCAAAGCTTGTACCTCCACCTAATCTTGATTTTGAACCAACACTACCAGAGCGAATTGACTTTGTTCTAGATGTACTACTACTTGATGTACTGTGACTTGTTTTTGGAGTACTTTTACTAGATGTTGAAGTGTTCTTACTTGTTGATGTATTACTATTTGTTGTCTTGCTAGATGATGTGTTGGAATTTTTAGTTCTAATCTTACTAGAAGCATTTTTATCTGGTTTAATTTTATTAGAATCAGTTTTTACTTTAGTCGTATCTTTTTTATCAGCAGTTGTACTCTTGCTTGATGAAGTTTTAACGTTTTTAACTGCTCTAGCATAACCATTTCCATAACGACTATTATCTTTTGTATAATACCTGCTAGAAGTATAAGAAGTATCATAGAACAACACTATGTTATTTCTATATGGTCTATACAAACCATGGTATCCATTATTATGTATATATTTTCTCGATGATATTTGTATATATGTTTCTCCATCTTCATTTGCATAGATTAATACATAATAATCATCATATGTCAATTGTATAGCTTCATTATTATCCAGATCAGTATAATCTTCTGGCCAATCTTCCTTCATTAGGTATTGAGCAGCTTCTTGTACAGTCATATCTGTTGTATATACATTGGCTTTATCTGATTTATCATAATTACTTGTTAGACTGGTCGCATATTGAAAATTAGAATTATCATCTAACTTCTTGGCTAATGATTTATGTGAACCTATACAACTGATTATGAAAATAAACCACATACATAAAACTAAACCTATAAAAATCTTTAAGCCTTTTTTCATATAAACTACCTCCTCTCATTGACTAGACCGTATCTAGTTATTAGGATAGATCTCCACATTATAATCTTCTATTTTCCTACCGACACCCATTTCTACTTCACCATTCCATATTTCAAGTGAAAGAAGTTTCTCACCGTCTTCATCACAATATTCATAGTAATCTACCTCTTCGCCTTTTACAGAACTAATATCTCCTTGAACATCTTCTACGATAGCATCACTGCCTTCTTGCATATAATATGTAACTCCTTTATATTCATAAACTTTTGGAGCCTCAGTAGTTATTGCAACAACTTCTTGATATAAGCATATCTCAATATCGTCATCTTTTTCTACGCTTAACCAATAAGTTTTCCTAGAATCTTTTAATTTGTATTCAGTCCATCTCCAACCGTGATCATTAAATTTTAGTATACCTTTAACTTCATAATCAACTTCTTCAATAGAAACTATATCTCCTACCCTCATATTAAGAACTGTCAATTTATCGTTTTCTGATTCCATTTTTGCAGTTTTGTTCGCTCTTGATATGTTTTTGATTCTATCAATAAATCCCATTAATATTCACCTCCTTAAATACACCAAAACTATATTATCATATATTTTATTATAGTAAAAGTTATTTTGCAAAAATTATATTATTTTGATGAAAATATGTCTTTATTGATAAATTAATATTGGATTTTTTATGTTATAATATATATAATTAAAAAAGTCATATACATATTGATAAATTTAATTTATAATTATATTGCTATGGCTTAATTAATAAACACTATTATAAGGAGGTTATCATGATGGATGTTAAACAAAGAATTGAAAGTTTTATGCTAAATATGAATTTACTTTACGAAGAATTAGATGAAAGCACATGGAAAATAGAAGATGATCTATCTCACATAGATAATATTGTAGTCAAATTAGTCGAACCAATAGTTTTATTCAGAGTTAAGATTATGGAATTACCTAAAAGCAATAAAGAGGAATTTTATAAGACTGTTCTAGAATTAAATGCTAATGATCTAGTACATGGTGCATATGCTATCGAAAATGATAGTCTGATCATCATAGATACGTTACAAGCTGAAAATCTTGATGAAAACGAATTTCAATCAACAATAGACAGTATAGGTCTAGCTCTAATACAACACTACGATTTATTAGCTAAATTTGCAGATTAACTTTACATACATACAAAATATAAAGGGAGGTAACTTATAATGGGTATATTTAATCGTATAAGTACAGTATTTAAATCAAACGTAAATGATCTAATTTCAAAAGCTGAAGACCCTGAGAAAATGTTAAATCAATTAATAATCGATATGGGTGAACAGTACAACGAAGCAAAAGGATCTGTTGCATCAGCTATAGCTGATGAGAAAAAATTAAAAAAAGCTTTAGACGAAGAAGTTGCAAAAGCTGCTCAATGGGGTAAAAAAGCAGAATTAGCTGTAGCTAATGGTAATGATGCTCTAGCTTTACAAGCTCTAAACAGAAAAAAAGAATATGATGATTTAGCTGAACAATATCGTCAGCAGTGGCAAGCTCAAAAAAATGCAACTGACAATTTAAAAGCTGGATTAAGAGATTTAAGTAATAAAATAGAAGAAGCTAAACGTAAAAAAGGTTTATTGATTGCTAGAACCAAACGAGCTGAAGCTCAAAAATCCATTCAAAAAACTATGTCAAGTGTTAATGATACAAGTGTATTTGATACATTTTCAAGAATTAGTGAAAAAGTTGATACAATCGAAAGTGAAGCTGAAGCTGAAACAGAATTAAATAGTTATATGGCTAACGATGATCTAAACAGCCAATTCGATAAACTTGAAAATTCAGACTCTGAAGTAATGGACGAACTTGCTGCATTAAAAGCTAAACTTGGTAAATAAAGGTTAATAAAATAAAAAATTCTGTAAAATATGAGGGAAATAGCTTTCTATGATTAAATAAACATATAGGAGGCTATTTTTTATGTCGATAGATAATTCTATTTGCTATGAATATAAATCACATCTTTTCTAATTTTCATTCACCTTCTACAGTAAGAAATGAAAACTTCAAGTATATAAAAACACATGATTCTCAAATACATTTCACACGTTTTTCACATGGCCATACTATACTTTACTCATGAAACAAATACAAATAAATTAATGGAGGAATTAGTATGAATATTAAAAAAGGATTATTAGCAGGAGCATTAGTAGCTACAATAGGTATAACATCGCTGAATAGCGTGTATGCAAAGACCGACGTAAAGGAGTTGAATGATAATATTGCCAGTGCCATAACTGAATATAGTGTATTTGATTTTAAACATTTCAGTAAAGAGTTTAAAGAAGATATATCAAAAGAAGATTATAAAAAAGCAGAAAAACTCTTTAACAAAGCTATTAAGTTAGAAGATGATTCATCTAAATATTGGGATGAACTATACAAACTTGATTTATTTGATGAAATAGAGAATGTTGATATTACTATTGGCAGTGATTTGACATTTGAAGAATTTGCAAAGAGTTTTAAAAAAGATTTAAAGGAAGAAGATAAAAAGAAAGCTAAGGAATTATATGAAAAAGCAGTACAACTTGATAAAGATAAAAAATATGATGAGGCAGTAAAAGTATGGAATCAATTATTTGAAATGAACCTTTTTGATGAAATGGGAGAAAATGTTAAAGTTGAAAATATGGATGAAGATATAATATTAAGTGGTTCAGAAGCAATTTTTATTGATGATTTATCTGAAATACCTGGTGATATTATTGTAGAAATAAACAATACTTCATTTGAAGAATTTTCAAAGAACTTCAAGAAAGACTTAAAGGAAGAAGATAAGAAGAAAGCAAAAGAATTATATGAAAAAGCAGTACAACTTGATAAAGATAAAAAATATGACGAAGCAGTGAAAGTATGGAGTCAGTTATTTGAAATGAATCTTTTTAATGAGATGAAAGATATTGAGCATATGAATATAGGAAATATCGAGGACGTAATTACATTTGATGGAGACATTGATATGGATAAAATTATTGAGTCCGGTGTAATTACAATTGATGGTGATATTGATATGGATAACGTGAGTAATTTTGATATGACTAAAGTTGATGGTAATATGATTATAAGTTCAGAAGCAATAATAGATATTGCTCAACCATTTACATTTGAGGAATTTTCAAAAGGATTCAAAAAAGATTTAAAACCAGAAGTTATTGAAAAAGCAAAAGAGCTATTTGAAAAAGCAACTAAAAAAGAAGAAGAAGTTCAAAAAGTATGGGATGAAATCTATAAAATGGATATTTTTGAGATAAATATTGAGGAAATAAGCACTGGAATAGAAATTTAGAGGACTAATATCTCAATATAATCACCTATTATATTTATATGGAAAATGGTATACTTATTATAAGTATACCATTTGCTGATATAAGGAGTTTATGATGAATAAAAATATTTTAGTTGTTGAAGATGAACAAAGAATGCGTGAAATCATATGTGATTATCTGGAAATAGATGGTTTTGCAGTTTTTCAAGCAGATAATGGCATAGAAGCAATGAATGTATTTGAAAATAATAATATTGATCTAGTTCTATTGGATATTATGATGCCTGGACTTGATGGCTGGTCTGTGTGTAGAAGAATAAGGAAAAAATCAAATGTACTTATTATCATTTTAAGTGCTCGTAGTGATGAAGATGACAAATTATTAGGATTTGAACTTGGAGCTGATGAATATGTGACAAAACCTTTCAGCCCAAAAGTATTAGTAGCAAGAGTTAAGACATTGCTTAGTAGATTTAATGAATCTAATGGTGAGCAAATAAAAAGCAATATAATTTCTAGAAAAGAGATACTTATAAATAAAGATGCTTATTCTATAAAAGTAGATGGAGAGGAAATTATATTTACAAAAAAGGAATATGATTTATTACTTTTTTTAATAGAAAATGAGGGAATCGTTTTGATGAGGGATAAAATTATTAATCATATTTGGGGATATGATTATTATGGCGATGGACGAGTTGTGGATACAAATATCAAAACCATTAGAAAAAAACTTGGTGATGCTTCCAAATATATAAATACAGTTGTTGGCGTTGGGTATAAATTTGAGGTGGTTTGATAAATGAAAAAAATTAAAAAGACTAAGTCTATCGTTTTTAAAATGTTTATAATTACATTTGTTTCTGTCATGAGTCTTATCACAATTATTTTTCTTGTTCAAAGTTTATTTATTAATAAATACTATATAACCAAAAAAATAGATAATATTATAAAAAACATGAATAGCTTTAGCAAACAGTATAAACAAGAAAAATGGAGTTTTGATGAACTCGCAAGACAGATTAATAAATTTGAGGGTAATAATAATACTACTTTGACAGTTAATGGATTGAGCTATGATGATATGCAAGTTGAAGAGTACATTCTAACATTACAAGTAGCTAATAGTAAGTATTATGATATTTATATTTCTAAAAGTGATTTGTTAAAAGCATTTGATGGAGAAATGCCTACCCAATATCAAAAATTTTATTTGGAAGCAGTAATCCTTGATACAGAAATATTGACTCCTATTAAAATAAATAATCATAAAATATATGATATATTAGGACAAGAAAGTTTTATTATATTAAAAGGTAATGCTATCCTTATAAATATTAGTAATGTAATGGATAATATAACAATTAGTTCTGGCATGGATATACAAGTGGAAAGAGCTGTAGATGTAATTAATTTTACCGATATTGAAGATATGACCCCACAGTATTCAAAAAAAGATGATGTGTATTATAAAATTGATGATATGCCTTTTACTAATGTAAAACAAGTTAATTTTACTAAAATAATAGAGATAGATAATGTGACAAAAACATATATCAACGCTACTGCCTCATTACAACCAGTTGGTGAAGTTATGAGTATATTAAGTGACTACTATATTATATTTTATTTATTAGCTGTTATTATATCTCTATTTATTGCATGGATATATTCAAGATCAATATCTTCTCCATTATTGAACATAACCAAGATAGCGGATAAAATGGCTGGAATGGATTTTTCAATCAAGTCCACTCATAATAGTGACGATGAACTAGGGGTTTTATCCAACAGTCTGAATATATTATCAACCAATCTTGATGAAGCTCTAACTGACTTGAAAGGAGCTAATAAACAGCTGGTAATTGACATGGAAAAAGAAAAACAGCAGGAAAAAGTCAGAAGAGAATTTGTTGCGAACATATCTCATGAACTAAAAACACCACTTGGTATAATAAAAGGCTTTGCAGAAGGAATAAAAGACGGTATCAAAAAGGAAAAATCAAATTATTATCTAGAAGTTATTTTGGATGAAATAGAGAAAATGAATACTCTTATACTTGATATGCTTGACCTATGTAAATTTGAGGCAGGCAAAATCGAAGATAAAGAAGGATTTGACATTATAAAGTTAATTAACAAAGCTGTTACTTTATTAGAAATGCACATTAGGGATAAACAACTAAAGATAGATATTGAAGGTGATTTCACAAAAGTATTTGGTGTGAAATTTCAGATTGATCAAGTAATCATGAACCTGATTTCTAATGCAGTAAAATATTGTACCAATAATTCAACTATAATTATCACGGGCGAAATCATTGACGACAACAATTATATATATATCTATAATGAAGGAAACAAGCTCACAAAAGAAGAATTAGATAGCATTTGGCTCAGATTCTATAAGATTGACAAATCTCATAATAGAGAAAACAGAGGAACAGGACTAGGACTAGCCATTGTTAAAGCTATACTCGATGGCCACGGAAGCGATTATGGTGTTATCAACAAACAAAATGGAGTAACGTTCTACTTTAATATAAATATCCTATAATAAAAAAATGAAAATATCCCATAACACTAAATAATGTGTGTATTATGGGATATTTCTTAAGATAGCCAATTAAATATTATTCTTCACAAAAGAATATTGAATTCATTTCATTTTTAATTTTTGTAGTAATACTTTGAATCTGATGATTATCTAATAATGTCTCTTTTTTCATTTCAAATAGATAACTATCTAATATAAATACATTATCAATCATTTTAGTATAAAAAATATTATTTTTAGGTGAATTGAAATCTACCATCTTATAATCTAATTTATTTTTTTGTGATATGAAATCTTGTATGGATGATATCTTATGGTCGATATAATGTTTTCTTCCGCTAGTATCTCTACTAAACCCTCTTACTCTATAATCGATAGTAATGATATTCGAATTGAACTTTTCAATTAAATAATCAATTGACTCTAATGGGGATATTTCTCCACATGTACTAATCTCTATATCTATTCTAATCACAAATATATCATTACTAGTATTATTTTCTGGATAAGTATGTACAGTTACATGGCTTTTATCTAGATGACCAACTATATGTTGGGTATTAGGTATAACATTTCCTCTATTACAAGAATCATCAATTCTAATAATTGGGATTTCCCCTTCTGATATCAATAAGCTGGCACTGGCACCTTGTGGGTCATAATCTTGTTTTGCAATATTTAATATATTTGCACCAATCATTGATGTAACATTTCTTAGTATATCCGTTAAATTATCAGCATTATAGTTACAATTGATAAATTCAATATATCTTTCCTTCATTTTCTTATTGCTTATATAACAAATATTATAAAAATTCATATTGAGAGTTTTAGTCAGGTTATTAAAACCATGTATTTTATATTTCTTACTCAATCCAATACCTTCTCTCCTTTTTCAAACTAAACATTATAATTAATCTGCTTCTTCTTATTTTTTTGTATTATAAATATATAACCAATTCCTACAACAGCACCTAATATATGACCCAATTCCGAAATATTATTAACCACGAATAGTCCATTATATATTTCTTTTGCTAAGAATAATATAGCTATACAAATAAATGTAAGAGGAACTTTTCCATCTTTCATATTAGTGAACGAAGTCAATACTATCATCATAAATACAATACCACTAGCTCCTAGTATTCCACTATTTAAAATAATCACTTGAAAAACTCCTATAATTATAGTTGTTATAATAATCAAAATCAAGATTGTCTTTGATGAATACTTCTCTTCTAACATAGGTCCTATTAATAAAATCAAAGTAATATTACCTAACAAATGATCTATGGAAGCATGTCCCAAAGGCCATAATATCATCTGAATCAAACTCATTACAGAAAATCCACCTCTATAAACAAAAAATGTATTAATAATATCTATAGGTATAATTTCATCTATAAAAAAAACTCCTGTTGCTAGTAGAGCAAATGTTAGAACCACAGGTGAATTATATTCTATTTTGTTTAGTAAGTTTTTCATAATAATACTCCTTTTGATATACTATAACTATTAGTACTTATTTCAATACTATATATTGTAAGAATTTAAATCCTTTAAGTTTTGTAGGCTAATCTTATTATAAACATTTATGTAAGTTCATGCAACATATTCTTGATTCATACTACTAATGAGTCGAAAAATGTTTAAATGAATAACTTAAAAGGACTGTCTCATACATTTTATTAATGATACTATAAAAAATGTACTAGTAAACAGTCCTACTCTAACATTATTCTGCTATTATTTCTTCATAACTTTTATTAGCATACTCCCTTCCTTCTTCAGTTAATTTAAAGATTCCATTGGTTTCAACAATAAAATTATCACTTTTTAACTTAATAACAATACGTTCTAAAAAATCTTTTTGCCAGTTTAAATGATTACTAATACTCACTATTCCATTTTCTATATATTCATTTTCATCACCCTCATGATTATATACATGAAATAACATAGTCTTTGCAGCAAAATCTATTTCCTGGTACTTACGTCTTCTAATGATGGTTATCATTCCTCTTTTGGGTGCAAAAATAAATATCAGCATAAATGATATACCTGTAAAAGTTGCCATGCAGCCTGCAATAGATACATCTAATAAATCTGCAAATTGATATCCTATGATAGCATTAACAGCTCCAATAAAAGCACTTAAGATTATCATTTTCTTAAGATCATCAGTAATCAAATAAGCTGATATAGGAGGACCAACCATAAAAGCAATAACTAATATAGAACCTACTGCCTCAAAAGCTCCTACTGCTGTAACTGAAACTGAAGTCATTAATCCATAATGGATTAATATAGGTGAAAAACCTAAAACTGCCGCAAGTCCTTTATCGAAAGTGGCTAACTTCAATTCTTTAAAAAATACGATTACCAGTACCAAATTTATTAACAATACTGTTCCCATAGAATAAATAGCTTTGGCTCCAATGTCAACTCCTCCTATAACCATTCTGTTAAATGGTGCAAAAGCTAATTCTCCTAATAGTACTGAATCAGTATCTAAGTGAACCGAACTAGCATACTTAGAAACAATAATGATTGCTATACTAAATAGCAAAGGGAAAACAACACCTATTGCTGAATCTTCTGATAACAATTTAGTTGAATTAAGAAGTTCCACTAAGTATACGGTTAATAATCCAACTACTGCTGCACCCATTATTAAGAGTGGAGAACTCAAATCAAATACAATGAAATATGCTCCAACGATTCCTAATAAAATGGTATGGGTTATAGCATCTGACATCATAGCCATTTTTCTTAGAACTAGAAATACACCAGGGATAGAACAAGCTACTGCAACGATTACTGCTATTATTTGAATCTCTAATTGTGGCGTCATATCTATTCCCCCTTAACAAACATACAACTATTTTTGTTGTTATAATCTCTAATTTTTTTCCATACCAAACCTCTATTAGGTGCAAGAAATATGCTAACTATCACTATTAAGCTTATAACAAGAACTATAGAAGGACCTGTAGGCATATTTTCAATTGACGAACTAATAATAGTTCCTAAAACTCCACTAATTGCTCCGAAAGCAGAAGCAAGTATAACCATTATAGAAAGTTTATTTGTCCACTGTCTTGCTGCTACACCTGGTGCTACCAACATTGCACTCATTAGGATTACACCTACAGTTTGTAGTCCAATGATTATTGTTGTTACTATCAAACCAGCTAACAAAAAATCTAATTTTTTAGTAGAAAATCCGATACTTCTTGCAAACTCATAATCAAAAGTTATTATTTTTAACTCTTTCCAGAATATAATTACCAATGCAATAACTACTATACCAACAATAAATATTATCTTGACATCCCTGCTAAGTAACGTCGAAGCCTGCCCAAAAATAAAATTTTCTAAACCTGCTTGATTCGCATTTGGAATCTTTTGTATATATGTCAATAGTGTAAGTCCAATACCAAAAAAAACTGATAAAATAAGTGCTAGAGCTGAATCAAATTTTATTCTAGAATGTTTATTGATAAATCCAACTATCCATGTAGCTAATAATCCAGTTATTAATGCTCCTATTAAGAGAATCACCGTACTTTTACTTCCAGTAAGTATAAATGCAATGGTAATCCCTGGTAATGCTGCGTGCGATACTGCATCCCCTAATAAACTTTGCTTTTTCAGTACTGCAAAGCTACCCACTATTCCGCTAATTATTCCAAGAAGCGCAGAACCCAATGAAACTATTTGTAATGTGTAATCTGTAAATATCATTTTAAAATCAACCATAACATTACCTGCCTTTTAACAATTTGCCAGTACTACGATATGTTTTTATTAGATTTTCTTCTGTAAAAACTTCCGAAATTGGTCCACATGCTATTAATTGGATATTTAGAAGAGTTACCCAATCAAAATATTCTTTTACTGTTTGTAAATCATGATGAACAACTATTACTGTTTTTCCTTGCTTTCTCATATCTTTTAGAATATCAACAATGGCTCTCTCAGTCTTTGCATCTACACCTTGAAATGGTTCATCCATAAAATAAATATCTGCATTCTGAACAATTGCTCTAGCAAGGAAAACACGTTGTTGTTGTCCACCTGATAATTGACTTATTTGCCTATTAGCAAACTCTTGCATCCCTACCTTAGTTAAGGCTTCCATAGCTAATTTTTTTTCTTTTTTGCCAGGTCTTTTAATCCAGCCTATATAACCATATCTTCCCATCAAGACTACATCTAAAACAGTTGTAGGAAAATCCCAATCCACACTACCTCTTTGTGGTACATAGCCTATATTTTTTCTCTGATGTTTATAAGAGTGTCCATTAAAAATAGTACTACCAGAAACAGGTTTTATTAAATCAAGCATAGCCTTAATCAATGTAGATTTACCTGCACCATTAGGTCCAATTATAGCCATTAGTACACCTTTTGGAATCCTTAGGTCAATATCCCAAAGCACTGGCTTTATTTGATATGCAACTGTCATATCTTCCACTTCTATTACATAATTATCTGAATTAACCATATGATTACCCTCTTTTTAATAATTAGTGTGTATTATTTTAATGCATCAATTATAGTATTTACATTACTTTTAACTGTTCCTATATAAGTTTCAGCTTCTGTTCCTTCACTTCCTAATGAATCAGAGAAAAGTTCTCCGCCGATTTCAACTTGAAAATCTCTAGCTTCTACGGCTTCTTGTAAAGCCTCAACATTTTTCTTAGGAACTGAAGATTCAATAAAGATAGCACCTATTTCATGTTCTACAATAAAATCTGCTAATTCTCTTACATCACCTGTACCAGCTTCTGAAGCTGTTGATATCCCTTGTAATCCCTTGACCTTAAAGCCATAAGTACTACCAAAATATTCAAATGCATCATGAGCAGTAATTAGAATTCGCTTGTCTTCTGGTAACTCATCAACTCTTGATTTAACATATTCATGTAATTCGTCAAGTTCAACCATATATTCTTCGTAGTTATTCGTGTATGTTTCTTCATTCATATTATCTAACTCAATAAGTCCATCTTTAACTACCTTTGCAGCATCTTTCCATAATAAAACATTAAACCAGATATGTGGATCATGTAAATCATCTTCACTTATAATTAAATTCTCCTCATTTATTCCAGAAGATATCTTGATAACTAATTTTTCATTATCATTGATATTCTGAAATATTTCACCCATTTTACCTTCAAGGTGTAGACCATTATATATGACCATATCTGCATTCTGCATCAATGATACATCACCAGCACTAGCTTTATATAAATGAGGGTCAACTCCTGGTCCCATTAATCCTTGAACTGATACGCTATCACCACCAATTATCTTGACTAAATCCGCAATCATAGTAGTTGTAGCCACTATGTTATATTTACCGTCAATTTTAGTTACTTTTTTACTGTTACCACAACCGCTTAATCCAATAGCTGAAATAATAACCAATAACATAATAAATAAATTTTTTTTCATTAAAAAACCTCCTTAATTATCATTTTTGTTCCCGATTGTTTCTTTAAGTCTAGGTATATAACTTCCATGGGGACATTGTTTCGGCTCTCCTAAAAATTTATAAAGTCTTTCTTCTAATAAAAATGAAGTAGCATGCTCTAATTTTTCTGCTTCTGCATGTACCTGTTCCCAAGTATATCCTAATTTCTCAAATAGAAAATATTCCCAGAGTCTATGGATTCTTATTAATCTGGTACCTATGTCTCTACCCTCATCAGTCAATTTAGTACCTTTATAAGGAACATATTCTACTAACTTTTTATTTACTAACTTTTTTATTGTTTCATTTACTGTTTGTGGCGTATGCCCTAATGTTTTTACAAGTTCATTATTATTTAGGTACTCATCTTCATTTTTATCTTCTAACATGAATATTACTTTTATATAATCTTGTTCTCCTCTATTTAACATTTTGTCCCTCCTCATTTGTTAAGGTTAACCTTAACTTTTCTGTTGATACTATTATATATTAAATAATAATGATTGTCAATATCATTTATTTGATTTATTTTGATATTCCAGATAAAAATTTTATGATTACTCTTATAATCAATCCCAATTGCAAAATTAAAAAACAAAAAAATAGAGAGTAACTAAACTATAGTACTCTCCATTCTAATTAAATATTTATCTTCAATCATTTATACAGTTTCATTAATCTGGTCCTCATTAGGCATAGCAGGTATTGCACCTTTTTTCAAAGTTGTAATTCCTCCTGCTGCATTGGCAAATAATAGAATCTGTTCCATTTCATCTTTTTCCATCTTTTGAATATCATGTAGGCTTTTTGACCTGATTTTATAATGTATTGCCCCTAAGAAAGCATCACCAGCCCCAGTTGTATCAATAGAATCCATCTTAAATGCTTCAACTAATCCTGTAGCATTTTCATTTGAATAATAAGCACCTTTATCTCCCATAGATATCAAGACAAGTGAAACACCCATTCTTTTAATCTTTTCTATACCTTCATTGATATCTGTTATACCAAAAAGGAATTCCATTTCCTCATAAGATATTTTTACTATATCAGCTAATGGCATTACTTCTAAAATCTCTTTTCTAGCATTCTCAGGAGTATTCCAAATCGCTTTTCTATAATTGGGATCATAGCTTATGATCTTACCCTTACATTTTGCATATTTAACTGCTGAAATAGTCGTACTCCTGCAAGGCTCATCTGTCAAAGATACTGAACCGAAATGAAATATATTGCAATTATCTATTAATTCTTTCTTGATCTCTTTTTCTTCAAGCATCATATCGGCACCTGGTTTTCTATAAAAACTAAATGAACGTTCTCCATTGTCACTTAGGTGGACAAAAGCCAATGTAGTATGTACATCTTCTGCCATAACAAGTCCACTGGCATTGATATTGACATCTTCTATCACTTTCTTTAGAAAATGTCCGAACTCATCATCTCCTACTTTTCCAATAAATCCAGTTTTCCCACCAAGTATAGAATTCATAGCCAATACATTAGCAGGAGCTCCTCCTGGATTTTGTTCAAAAGTAGGAGCTTTATCGCTTTCTTTTTTAATTGGAGTAAAGTCTATAAGAAGTTCTCCCATAGCAACTACATCATACATATTATCCCTCCTCTCTAATTTAATCCACGTATAAAATACCTACTTAATACGAACTACAGCCTTAACGATATCGGCCTTATTCTTAACACTACTATCCATTGCATTTTGTATATCGTCAAATTCAAATATATCTGTAACTATATCCTCAAGATTTATTTTGCCACTAGCTACTGCGTCAATTGCCATAGGATAAATATGACGATAACGAAAAACTGTCTTGAATGTTATTTCCTTATCTAATGCCAAGCTCATCTCTAAATTCATCATACCTGTTTTTCCATATCCTACTAAGACTATGTTTGACCCTTTTTTGACCATATGTATTGCTTGGTTGGTAGTAATCTCAGTACCTGCTGTTTCTATTACTAAATCGCAACCTTTTCCATCTGTAATTTCCATTAATTTGGACACAGCATCTGTCTCTGATGCATTAATTATATTGGTTGCTCCTAATTTAAGTGCCTTATCTAATCTTTTTTGCATTATATCCACAACTATGATATTAGACACACCTCTAACTTTTAGAGCCAACACACTCACAAGTCCTATAGCTCCAGCACCTGTAACCACTGCTGTTTGACCTACATGTGCATCTCCTTGACTGGCAGCATGCATTCCCACTGCCAATGGCTCGATTAATGCTCCTGACAATGTACTCACATTATCAGGTAACTTAAAGCATAGATCTGCATCATGAGCAACATATTCTTGGAAAACACCATCATATGGTGGTGTTGCAAAAAATATTACATCAGGACATAAATTATATCTTCCAGTTTTACAAAATTCACATTTTCCACATGTCTTACCTGGTTCTAAGGCTACACGGTCTCCTACCTTAAGATTAGTTACTTCTTTTCCTATCTCAACAACAACACCACCTGGTTCATGTCCTAATACGAAAGGTGGCTTTACAATATAATCTCCAATACGTCCAGTTTCATAATAATGCAGATCTGAACCACATATACCCACATATTCCAGTTGTACCAATACTTCCTTATTTTTCACCTTAGGGATTGGACGTTCTTCATATCCCATTTCTCCAACTTTATTCATTACAGCAACTTTCATTTTACCATTCATATTCTAACCTCTTTAACTTTCTTCATAAAATCTAGTTAATATACGTCGATTTATCTATGTAATTAAGCTGTAACAGCTTTCATTTTACCATTTTTCTGCATACAGTCAAACCCTACTGCTAACAATAATACAATCCCTTTAGTTACCATTTGAACATATTGACTAACATCAAGTAATACTAATCCGTTACTAAGTACACCAATAATTAATACACCCGCAATTACATTATAGATTTTTCCACTTCCTCCATTAACACTAACTCCTCCTAGAACTACCGCTGTTAATACATCAAATTCAAATCCTTTTCCAGCAAGAACTTGTCCAGAATTGGTTCTAGAGAGCATAACAATACCTGCAATACCTGCAAAAAGCCCAGAAAGTGAATACACTAAATATTTAACTCGTTTAACATTAATACCTGATAGTTTTGATGCTTCTTCATTACCACCAACAGCATAAAAATATCTTCCAAAATAAGTTTTGTTTAGAATATAAGAACCTATCGCCAAAATTATTATCATTACTATGACAGGTATAGGAATAGGACCCACATACCCTTGGCCTAATTTGGTAAAATACTTAGGGAAACCAAAAATAGGAATTCCTTTACAAATAATATACGCAACCCCTTCTATTATTGTCATAGTAGCCATAGTGACAATTAATGGTGGCATTTTAATATTTGCTATTATCCATCCATTAAAGAAACCAATCAATACACTCATAACTATTGATATAAGACTTGCTAAAATAGGATTCATATGTGCATTAACCATTAACCAAGCTGTTACTATATTTACTAGTGTAATCTGAGAGCCAATGGAAAGATCTATACCTCCAAGCAACAACACGAATGCCATTCCTACAGCGGCAATTCCTAACATAGAAACCTGACGTGCAACATTAAATAGATTGGATGGATTTAAAAAAGCCTTTGATGTTACACTGAAAAAAATAATCAACACTACTAGAACTACAAAGATTCCAAATTTCTTTAGTACAGTTATAAAATTCATAACATTATTACTCTCCTTTTACACTTGATGCAAGACTCATGATAGTTTCTTGACTAAAATCATGTTTATTTAATGTTCCTGAGATTTTCCCTTCAGATAAAACAATTATTCTATCCGACATGCCCATAATTTCTTCCATTTCAGATGATATCATCCAAATGGTTTTACCTGATTCAACCATTGAATTTATTAATTTATATATTTCATATTTAGCTCCTACGTCTATTCCTCTAGTCGGCTCATCTAATATGATTAAGTCAGGATTAGTCGCTAGCCATTTGGCGAGAATAACTTTTTGCTGATTACCTCCACTAAGATTTTTAACTAGTTGTTCTAAACTAGGAGTCTTGATTTTCAATTGTTTCTTGTATTTATCAGCTATTTTGTTCTCGTCTTTCTTATTTACAACAGACCCTTTTGATATTCTATTTAAAATAGCCATAGAAATATTGTTTTTAATATCTATATCAAGCAATGCCCCTTGATGTTTTCTATCTTCTGGAACTAAAGCAATACCGTGATCTATTGCCTCTCTTGGTGTTCTAGGTGATATCTCTTTGCCCATGAAAATTATTTCACCTTGTGTTTTTTGTTTAACACCAAACACTAGCTCTGCAAGTTCTGTTCTCCCTGAACCGATTAAACCCGCAAATCCTAACACCTCACCACGCTTTATTTGAAATGAAATGTCCTTTAGTCCATTTCCACAAACATCTTTAACATCCAATAATATCTCATCTTTAACTGCTAATCTACGAGATGGATATGTTTCTGTTAATTCACGACCAACCATTAATTTAACAAGCTCGTTAACATCAGTATCTCTTGTATTTATCGTTTTGACTTTTTGCCCATCTCTCATAACTGTTATTCTATCTGTCAATCTAAAAATTTCATCCAATCTATGTGATATGTAAATTATAGTCACACCTGATTCTTTTAATTTATCAACAATTGCAAACATAGACTCTACTTCAGATTTAGTTAAGGGTGCTGATGGCTCATCCATAATTAATATTTTAGCTTTTTGAGAAATAGCTTTTGCAATTTCAACAATCTGTTGATATCCTACTGTCAGATTTTTCACCAATTCATTTGGATTGATATTAATGTTAAACTGTTCAAATATTTTTTTTGATTCTTCATACATCGCTTTCTTATTAATCATCAATCCTTTTTTTCTAATAGCTCGACCTAGAAAGATATTTTCGGCTACAGATAATTCTCCTACATTGTTGAATTCTTGATATATAACAGCAATACCATTTTCTTCTGCTGATTTTGGTGTCATAGATGTGAATTTTTTCCCATCCACAATTATTTGCCCCTTATTCGGAGTAACTGCTCCTGTACATGTTTTAATTAATGTAGATTTACCTGCACCATTTTCTCCTACCAAAGCATGAACTTCACCTTTTTTAATTTTAATAGTCACATCATTTAAAGCCACTACACCTGGATAAGTTTTTACAATATTATTAAGTTCTAAAATTGTGTTTGTAATACCCATATAATCTACCTCGCGTAAGCATTATATTTTATTATGTTTATAGTAATTCACTTTCCTCTTTTAATTATATATATCAATCACTATATCTTTTAGTGGATTACATAGTAATATTTTTAAAAGAGGAAAGTCTAATATATTATTTGCAATAATCGTCAACGTTTTCTGCTGTTACAATTATAGTATTACGATATACTTCTTTTTCCACATCTTCACCTGCAACAAGTTTTTCTAACCAACCATAGATTTCATTTGCAATAGCTTCACCATTACCAGTAATAAGTACTGACATTCTATTGGCCTCATTATTTTTAATAGCTTCCATTTCTTGCTCTGTCGCATCAGCTGCAAAAACACCTATTTTATCTGTCAATTTACCTGCTGCTTTTATAGCTTCGTTAGCACCAACTGCACCACCGCCTCCAATACAACATACTACTTGTACCTCTGGATTAGCTTGAAAAATTGTTTCCATTTTTGCCATACCCTCTGTAGGATTAATAGCACTTGTTTTTGCTACTATTTTAGCTTTTGGCGCATATTCTTTAATTGCATCAACGATACCATTCCCTCTTTCTAGTAGAACTGGTATTTGTGGATAATCCAATACTGCAACTTCACATTCTCCATTATGTACATCATTTATCCATCTAGCAGCTTCTTGTCCTATAATCTTACCTAACTCATAGTTATCAATTAACCAAACGATATCTGCATTTTCTAAGTTCTCATCCCAACTGTAAACCTTTATACCTGCTTCTCTAGCTTCTGAAAGAACTTGTTCAACTGCATTGACATCTACAGGATGAACAACGATTGCATCAACATCATTAGCAATAAAATTCTCTATTTGTTCTATTTGCTTTGATGCATTGTTAGCACAATCGAGATATGTCATCTTACCACCGTCTGCTTCAACTAAACCTTTTAACGCTTCACAAGAGCTTGACCATATCTGATTACTTAAATCTTGAACTGTCATTCCAACTACCATACCTGAATCTTCTTCATTATCTTCATTCTTTTGTGTATCATCTTCCTTTTGTGCAATTACTTCTTCATCTTTCTTTTCTTCTTTTTTACTACATCCCACTGTCATTGTTACTCCTAATACTAGGATTAATAACATCATAATAGTTTTTTTAAAAGTCTCTTTCATTTTCATCCTCCTGGTAATTAAATAGATTTTTTAAGTCTTTATTAAACTCTTTAATTAAGTATCTACATAATATCACCATTAAAAATTTATGTCAATAGTTTTTTGTGTTTTTTATATAACTGATTATGTTCAATATAAGTTTTTTATAACTAATATAGACAAATAAAAACCCAGCAAATACTAATTTACTGGGTTTTTGCACAAGTATATTTTCTTTTAAACTGTACAAAGAAACGCTTCAATATGTTGTAATGCTGCACCAAGTGCTGATGCTTCAACTTTATAACGGCAAGGTTTAATGTATGATGCATCCATTTCAAAAGTATTCAGTATGGCTACTTCTTCTTTGACTCTCGAAATATATGGTTCAATATAACTACCTACGTACCCTCCTAAGATTATTGTACAATCAAATATCATCCTCAAGTTATTAATTCCTATTGCTAAACATGAAATGTAATTCTCCCATATTTTCAATAAATTTTTATTTCCGAGTTCTATTTCTCGAAAGAATTTTTCAAGTTTTCCATCTGTATATTGGGATAATGTTTTGGCAGAGCAATAAACATCAAAACAACCTCTTTTACCACAGTAACATTTATTACCATTTGGTATTAAAGTAACATGTCCGAATTCTCCTCCTCGCAAATTATCTCCTAGATATAATTTATCAGCAATAGTACTATCACTCAAATATGATTGTCTTTCAACAATAATAGCACCACCTACACTATTACTTAGTGAAAGATATACTGCGTTGAAACATTTATCATAATGATACATTTCTGCAAATCCTGCGGCATTGGCATCATTAATTAAAATACATGGATAAGGAATAAATTCAGAGAATCTTTCACTTTCAATATTGGAGAAATTAAGAGCATGTGAAAATTGGATTTTTTTATTTCTAGTATCAACAATCCCTGGTATGGAAATACCGACTCCCAAGAATTTTTTATCTTCATCTATTTCATTGTTTTTGAATTCAAGAGCTATTTCAGCCATTTCCTTGTAATATTCTCTATCATTAGAAAATGGCTTATATATTCTTTTATGTTTTAGCACATCCCCTGATAAATCAGTAATTACGAGTCCTATGTGGTTTTGCGTAATATCAATACCTAGTGCATAATATGATTCTCTAACTGGAGCGATAGCTGTAGCTTTTCTACCACCCGTCGATTCGAATTCACCAACTTCATGTACCAAACCTTGTTTTATCAATTCATTTATATTCTGTAGAACAGTTGGCATACTAATACCCAACTGGGTTGATATATCAGGTTTCGATACCCTTCCATATTTATTGACATATCTAAAGATTTTGTTACGATTAATTTTCTTGACCTCAATATTACTTGCTCTCTTTTTTATCATATAATCCCATCCTTATAACTTTATTAAAGTATTTACATTAGTTATTGTAGCATTCTGTTAATGATTTCACAAGAAATATTTTTTATTGATGAAAGCCCCTAACAATAGATTGTTAAGAGCTCTCTTTGACTTATTGTCCTGCTACGGATAAACTTTTGACCTTTATAGAAGGCGAACCGACATATCCATTATGCGGTAAAATAAATTCTAAGTCATTACCTATATCTTCAATATTCATTAATAATTCAATATAGTTACCTGCTATGGTTATCTGATTAACGGGTCTAGTTATTTTACCATCAATTATTTCATATCCGTATGCTGATACAGAAAAATCACCACTTATAGGATTAAGTCCAGAATGTAGTCCTTGCACATCTATGATCAACAAACCTTTTTTCGTACTTTGAATTAATTCATCATAACTTTTTTTCCCTATTTCAATATACATATTAGTAGGTGCGATATCTACTGCTGTGTTAAAAGAAGTTTTATAAGCATTACCAGTCGGCTGGACATTATCCTTATTAGCTGTCTTTAGATTATGAAAATATGTTGTCAATATGCCTTTTTTAATAATTTTCTTATATTTAGTGGCTACCCCTTCTGCATCAAATGGTCTGGTAAATGCTCCATCTTTCATAAAAGGATCATCTACTATTGTAACTTTTGTATCAGCAACCTGTTCTCCTAGCTTTCCTTTTAATAGTGACATATTTTTTTGTACTTTATCAGCAGAAAAAATGGATGCAAATGCATCTAGTATACTAGCAGATACATCAGAACGAAAAATCACAGGATATATTCCCGATTGTATTGAGGTGGCACCAAGCATTGACACTGCCTCACTTATTACATCATTTATTAATTTTTGACCCTTAAGTTTTGTAAAATCATTAGTTACTTGATATCTATAAGCGGATTTCACGTCTTCATGATCTTCTATATCAACATCTAACTCATATTTATATAAATTAGATTTGTACTTCAGGTTTAGTCCTTTAGTATTAGCTATCATAATACTCTTGGTCGCATCGTTAATCATATTATACGTAATCGACTTGACTCTGCTATCTAACTCTTGACCCATATTTTCTATCTGTTTAAGGTATTTGATTTTTTCTTCAACTGGGACATTTTCTGATTGTTTATTATATGTAACAATGTCCTTATACTCTTTAGAACCTTCATAAATTATATCTATATCATCATTATCTAACACTTTAGCATTTTCCATCGCTTCTCTTATAAGCATATCTATAGTACTTTCATCTATTTTTTCTGTATAAGAAAACCCCATCTTTTTATTATTATACAAACCTCTGAATGACAATCCTTCACTAACAGAATTTTCAAAACTATCAACATCATCATTGTATACATTTATATTTTGTTTTTTTTGGCTACTTATATATATTTCCATTTCAGCAAAGCCTGCTTTTCTCCCTTTTTCGAATAGTAATTTAATAAATTTCTTCTTATCCATTATCTCTCACCATCCCTTCCACCTACAGTCATTTCACTCACTCTCAGGGTAGGCTGACCAACATTAACAGGTACACCCCCACTAATTGAACCACAAATACCTTGAGAAAAATCTACATTATCACCAACCATGTCAATTTTTTCTAATACCTCCATTCCAGTACCTATTAATGTTGCACCTCTTACAGGTCTGTTTATTTTACCATTTTTAACTATATAACCTTCTCTAACTGCAAAATTAAATTCACCCGTTGATGGGTTTACTGAACCACCCCCTAAATATTTCGCGAATAAACCATATTCAGTATTAGCTATTATATCATCGATTGTAGATTTACCTGATGCAATATATGTATTGGTCATTCTTGATGTTGGAGCATATTTATATGATTCTCTTCTTCCTGAACCTGTAGGTTCCATATTCATTCTTCTACCATTAAATTTATCTATCATATAGTTCTTCAATATTCCATTTTCTATTAGGATATTCTTTCTTGTATTATTACCTTCATCATCAATATTACAAGAACCCCACTGATTAGGAATTGTACCATCATCAATAGCTGTAACTAGTTGTGAAGCAATTTCTTGGTCTAGCATATGAGAAAATACTGATGTATTTTTAGCAACTCTTGTCGCTTCTAAGCCATGTCCACAAGATTCATGGAATAATACTCCTCCAAAACCATTATTAATGATTACAGGCATTCTTCCGCTTGGACAATATTCAGCCATGAGCATTGTTTTAGCCATTCTTGCAGAATCTTCGGCATAATCTTTTACGTTAATCTCATTAAAAAATTCATAACCTTTTTGTGCACCTGGGAAATGAAGTCCAGTTTGCATTACATTATCCTTAGCCGCTACAGAATTTATTAATATTCTAGTTCTTATTCTTTTATCTTCCACCAATCTTCCTTCTGTATTAGCTATAAGAACATTTTGTATCTCATCCAGATATTGTACTTTCACTTGTGAGATAAGTGAGTCATAACTTTTAGCCGCCTCATATGCTGTTTTCATTAAATCCACTTTTTGCATCTTGGAAATAGAATCCGGCATAATTTCAATGGGATGAATATTATTTATGATACCTTTGTTAAAATTCAGTATTATATCTTTTTTCACACCTTTGATAGTTGAAGCGGCTTCTTTCGCTACTTTTATTAGATTATCTCTGGACAAATTATTGGTATAGGCATATAGATAATTAAATCCTTTAAATATTCTTATACCAATACCATAGATTTTTCCGGAAACACTTTTTTCAAGTTTTCCCCCAACTAATGTAAGGTTAGTATTATTTTTATCTTCTGCAAATATTTCTGCAAAATCTCCACCTGTCGACACAGCAGCTGTCAGTACATCCTCAATTAGCGATTTACTTAACACTTGATTCCCTCCTCCACATATATAATTTATTATTTTTACTACTAATAATATTATTGCAAATTATATATTTATAATACCACATTCACTATATTAATGTAATTGTAATTATATTTTAATTTTATTAATAATTCCACAAAAAAGAGTATATATATTCATTTACCAAATAATAAATAATTAAGTTTTATTAATTTTGATTTTATCTATTGTCAACATTGAAAGGCTAATGCGTATATGTTAAAATTAATAATGACTTATTACTAGGCTAAATATTTTTTAGTTTATAATTATTAATTACACAATTTTCCCAAATTTATAAATACAGTTTGAACACAAGTAATAGATTACTTTTAGTTAACTTACCTACATGTCACATCTAATTTGGGAAATTGATTAATTAAAAATCAGTAAGTTAAGTATTTTTGTTGCTCTACTACATGTTGATAACAAAAAAAATCAATGATACTTATGATCTACTATTAATAAATCATATAGACAATCTAAAAACTTAATTTCTTCAATAACTATAGGAATAACGAAAATTACTCAAATAAGAGCCGATTTAGCACTCTACAATGCAAAATCAAGTGGTAGAAATAAATTCATATTTAGTGAATAAATTATATATGATATAAACTAAAAAGAGGTGTTAGTATGCAAGTTCTAGTTATAAACGGTAGTCCAAAAGGCAAGTATAGTACCACATTACAATCTGTATTATACATAAAAAAGCATTTTCCAGATGACAACTTTGAAGTTATAAATGTAGGACAACAGATAAAAAAATTAGAAAAACCAGAAGAACTAACAAAAGTCATTGAAAAAGTAAATAATTGTGATCTAATTCTTTTTTCATATCCTGTTTACACGTTTATAGCACCTTATCAGCTTCATAGATTTATAGAATTAATGAAACAATCAAATATATTTTTAAATGAAAAATTTGCAACCCAAATCTCAACTTCAAAACATTTCTTTGATGTTACTGCACATAGATATATTGAAGAGAACTGTAATGATATGAACATAAAATATATCAAAGGTATTTCTTGTGATATGGACGATTTGTTAACCCCAAAAGGTAGAAAAGAGCTTCTAGTGTTCTGGAAATACATTAAATTTTCAGTAGAGAACAATATCAGTAATCCCATAAGTATAAACAATACTCCATACAGCACATATACTTACAATACTTGTCTTAGTGAAAATATTAAAAGCGAAGATCTTGAGACTGTAATAGTTACTAACTACACTGATAAAGATATAAGTCTTAAAAATATGGTCAATGATTTCTGTAATACCTATAAGTATAAAACCAAAATCATCAATATCAATGATTTCAAATTTGATGGTGGATGTCTTGGATGCTTTAATTGTGCATCAGGTGGACAATGCATATATAAAGACGGCTTTCAAGATTTGCTTCGTAATGTAATCCAGAATGCGGATTCTATAATATATGCTGCTACAATTAAAGACCATTCATTAGGAGCTTCATTTAAACTCTATCATGACAGACAATTCTGCAATGGTCATAGAACAGTTACCGTGGGTATGCCTGTAGGATATATTTTAAGTGGTAATTATTCTATGGAAGGTAATCTGAGAACTATTATTGAAGGAAGAAGCGAAGTTGGACACAACTACCTAACTTCCGTTGTAACTGATGAAGTTAAAAATGATGAGATAATTAAAAATAACTTAGTCAATTTATCTAAACAGACTGAATTTGCTCTAGAAAACAAATTAGTATTGCCTCAAAATTTCTATGGTATAGGTGGTATGAAAATATTTAGAGATCTTATCTACCTTATGAGAGGACTTATGAAAGAAGATCACAAGTTCTACAAAAAACATGGAATATACGACTTTCCACAGAAAAAAAAGAAAACCATTATCAAAATGATTTTAATAGGATGGCTGATGTCTATTCCTTCAGTTAAGAAAAAAGCAAAAGGCAAAATGAATGAAGCTATGATAAAACCTTATAGAGAAGCTATTGATAAATAATAGAAAACTGTTAATGATCTTTAACAAGTATAATAAATAATTGTTCTATTTGCAATTATTTATTATACCTGCAAATCTGTTTATGTTTTCACTTATAATACCATTATTTCTGGTTGTTGCAGAATTATCTGCTTTTGATACCATTTTAACAATAAGTCTATAAAACAAACTCACTTTATCTTTATTAATTTCTCCTCCAAATCCCTCTTTTACAACTGCTTTATTGCATAATTCATTTGGAAATACATCATTCAATTGCTTTAAGGCATTTTCTCCAGACATTGAACAAGCTACGAATAATCCTATTTTCTTATCTAATAAGATTTGTGTATTATCTACTAGAAATCTTCTTAATTTTTTTGGTAATCGTCCTGCATATATTGGTCCACCAATAATTATTGTATTATAACTACTGATGTCTTTTATAACTTCTTGTTGAATATTTATTATATTCACTTTTCCATACAACTTATTGGCTAATGCTTTAACACACTTTTCTGTAAAACCATATTTAGTAGCATAGACTATTAAAACATTCATGTATATACCTCCCGCCTATAAAAAATTATAAATATATAACTTATGTTTTAATATTGTAGATTTTCTTAACGAAATTTACATGCAACCATTTGATTATACCATAAAATAATAAGTGGTAAAAGTAATTATAAGCAAATAAGTTAAACATTATTTAGTTTTAAAAAAGGTTTTTTTTAATATATTATTGATGCTATAAATTAAATAGATAATAACCTTTTTTAATTAGTTATTGACTTATAAAATACATTACTTTATAATTATGTTTAGTTAATAATAATTATTATTTATTAGTAATGAATAAAATTACCTAATTAAATAAAATATATACTAAGAGGTGACTACTATGTTAAAAATTGCTTTTTTTGATACTAAACCATATGATAAGGAAATTTTTCAAGAATTAAATAAAAAATATGGATTTGAGATAATATATTTTGAAGAACGTTTGAATGATAAAACAGTTAAGCTTACAGAAGGTTTCGATGTAGTTTCAATATTCGTTCAAGACAAAGCTTCTTCCTTGGTTATAAATAAATTACATGAATACGGGGTTAAATTAATTGCACTACGTTGTGCAGGATACAATAATGTTGATTTCAAAGCAGCAAGAGATAAAATACACATTGTTCATGTACCAGCTTATTCACCTCATGCTATAGCAGAATTTACAGTATCCATGATGTTAACCTTAAATAGAAAAATACACAAGTCTCACACTAGAACAAAAGACCTTAACTTCTCTTTGAGTGGATTATTAGGATTTGATATGTATCAGAAGACTGTAGGTATAATAGGTACTGGCAAGATAGCTAAAATACTAATAAAAATTCTAAAAGGATTTGAATGTAATGTTATTGCTTATGATTTATATCCAGATACTAGATCAGCAGAAGAACTAGGCTTCAGCTACGTTTCACTAGATGAGTTATTCATAGAAAGTGACATTATTTCTCTACATTGCCCATTAACTAAAGATACAGAATATATTATTAATGCTAACAGTATTAACAAAATGAAAAAAGGAGCAATGATAGTTAATACTGGAAGAGGCAAATTAATTAATACAAAGGATTTAATTGAAGGATTGAAAGAATATAAAATAGGAAGTGCTGCATTAGATGTATATGAAGAAGAAGATAAATATTTCTATGAAGATTTCTCTGTTTCAGGAGTTAATGATGATGTATTGTCTAGGCTACTAACTTTCCCTAACGTGCTAATTACTTCTCACCAAGCTTATTTTACAAAAGAAGCTTTAAATAACATTGCAACTACTACACTTGATAGCATGATGCAACTTGATGAAGGTAAGCCTCTTGAAAACGAAATAGCATATATTTGTGATGAAAATGGTTGTATAATTAAGAAAGTTATAACTCAAAAGTAAGATTTCACTACAAATAAAAAACAGGTATAATAAATAATATTTATAGCTAATTATTTACTATACCTGTAACTCTTATTATTCAAATTCCAATAGCAGAACTATCCTTATATAAATTTCAAATCATTTTTCACTTAGTTAATTCATAAACAGCTATTTCTCCAACTTGGCGATTAGCAGCTAATATGACATCTTTATCATCCATATTAACCACAGATATATTACTTGGTCCTCCAGTATTATCAATTAATGTCGAATTAATATTACCTGTTTTATCCATCTTGAAGCACATGAGTTCCATTTTACCTTTTCTTCCACCAATAATGAATGCAGGTTCATTAAGAATCTTACCACCCCAAATTACATGTCCGAATTCATAAGAATAAGAATAAATAGGCTTAAGTTTACCATCAACTTTTTTATAGATAATGCCTTTATCACCATGAAATGCCTCAATAGTGGCTAATTCCATTACACCATCATTATCAATGTCACAAGTAGCAATATCACTTACTTCATGAGATAATAATTGCTCTGTCTTCCATTCTCCATCTCCATTTTCAGGTACATATATAGCAAATACTCCTTCACTGCCTGATACTAAAATAGTTCTTTTACCGTTCCATATACCATTACAGAATCCATGATTCTTGGTTATACCCTCTAATATAGGCTTAATATCAAAAGGTTCAGTTATATTATCATTCAATTTACCAATATACACTTTACCAGGTTTAGTCCAGTCATCTTTAAATTCTTTACCTTCACAAAGAGTTGAACCTATAAAATATATTTCACCATTTACGTCTATTATATCAAATCTATGCAGATAAGGTATCTTCATTATTGGTGTAATTTTCCAAGTTTTATCATACTGTAAAACAGCATGGACAATTCTTGATTCTTTTGCATCAAAGGTAGGGAAAAAATTCTGAGTAGCGATAAATTCTTTTTCTTTATTAGGAACAGGAATTATGTTCATTGTTCCACCTGGATTGTCCCAGACTATAGACTTATTATAATTTTCATCAAATCTAAGGCATGAACCTTTTCCTTCTGTTGCAATTAAATAATTATATTCATTGTCTATATTCATTATGTTTGTTGCATAAACTCTTTCTAAATTACCTAGTACTTTCTTATTAATTTTCATATGTTCCTCCACTATACAAAGGTGTCAATCTAACTAATATTCTACTATATTTTAAAAAATCAAGACCTTTAATCTTATTTATAATTTACCATGTTTTTGAAAACATTCTAGCGCAAATTGAAGAGATTCTTTAGTTGCACCTATGGCATCAAGATACCTGTATTCTACAGCAATCAATCCACCTTTAGGAGTTGACCAATATTCTATAAGTTTTTTCACTTCATCTTCAATAGCTTTTTTGTCTCCTGTTGGAAGTGTAGCTTGTATATCTATTGATGCTTCAAAACAAATCCTTCCAGCATACTTTTCTCCAATTTCTTCTATGCCTAATAGCTGTGGTTGATGTATATTAACGATATCAAAACCAAGCTCAATAAAATCTTCCATTAAGTCATTAACTTTACCATCTGTATGGAATCTAATATGCATACCACATTCTTTAATAACATCCATAAGTCTTTTATATCTAGGTTTAAATATTTCACGCCATAGATCAGGTGATATCAATAAACTATTTTGTGTACCCCAGTCATCTGTTGTATCAAAACAATTTATCCTTCCTTCTGATAAACGGTATGCCTCTTTTACAATACCAATCTGATAATCAATCACCTTATCTGCTAATTTCTTAACTTTATCAGGCTCAGTATAAATATCCATAAGTAGATTCTCAAAACCTCTTAGAAAGTGCATCCTCTCAAATAAACATTGAGGGCTATTCAGCTGTATGTATTTATCACCTGCAGATTCTAAAGCCTCTTCTAGTCCATCAAATCTACCTTCTGCATAAGGATCTGGTATTGGTAAATCATCAAGCATAGACCAATCTTTTAATGGATTGTCGACAACCATACCCATATCACCACTACCTGTATTAGCATCTTTATCCCATCCGCAACCCCATTCATCCATGAAATTTTTGAATGGACGAGGTTTCTTGTTCATATTGATTTTTATATCTCTATCTTCCCTAAGAGATCTTGGAATTTGTGTATAGATTCTATAAACATCACTTACTCCTAGGCTATTAAATCTAAGGCCAATACGTTCGGGACATTTGAATTCAATATTTCGTTTCATTATTTCATAACTTTTCACGCAAATAACCTCCAGTACATATTAAAATATATTAAGAATATCATTATTAGTATTAGCTTCTTCGATTTTATCAATATTATCTTCTACAGATATTGTTGTGACAATATCTTGCATCATTTCTAAATGAGATACATTGTCAGTAGCTGACAAACTTATAATAATACTAACTGGATCATTATCAGGATTACCAAAATTGACAGGTTCCTCAAGTGTCATAATCGAAATTCCGTTCTTTTTAACTCCATCTTCAGGCCTTGAATGTGGCATTGCGACTCTAGGACATATAACATAATAAGGACCATGTTTTTTGGTACCTTCAATTATTGATTTACTGTATCTATCATCAACAAAACCAGCATTGTGTAATAATTCAACACCTTGTTCTACTGCTTCTTCCCAATCTTTTACATTTATATTAGTACGTATTAAGTCATTTTGCTCAAGTAACTCTCTTAACATCCTAACCCTCATTTCTAGTTTATTTCATCTGGGAAATTTTCTTTTACCGTATTAACCAATTTATCAGTCAAAGTTTTTTCATCCATTAAATTAACAAGAGTAATTAACACTGTACCTTCAGGATATCTGATCATTTTTCCCCATTCTGGTGTAGTTATTATTAAATCAGTATTACTAGTGAATGATGCAGCTTCACCTGCTGAACACGAATCAACTACTACATCAATTCCTAATTTCTTACAGATACCTTTAACTTTAATTTTAATTATTGTACTTGTACCCATTCCATTTCCACATATTGAAAGTATTCTAATCATATAATATACCACCTATCTATTATTTTATTATTATATTGTAAACCTTTATCTATTTCTATTAACAAATACCTAAAAAACTACCGATACATTTAAATATATATATAATTCCTAACCAAATTGTTGCCCAGTCAAAACTTCCTTGCCAAGCATTAATACCTAAAGCAGATGCTGCTAATCCACTTCCCACTACTTGAATTATTCCAGAGCAGAACGTTATAATTAATGTTGCTTTCCAACCACCACGTTTATTAGCAAATATACCTATTACTGCATTATCAAAAAACATAGGTATGAATCCTGGTATAATCAATATTGGTGAACCAACTACAATTAATCCCACTACACCGAAAATCATACCGATAGCACCACCAACAAAACCTAATAACACAGCTTTTGGCGCAAATCCAAATACTGCTGCACAGTCTACAGCTACTACTGCACCAGGTAGAATCTTCTCTGATATACCTTGAAAAGAATACATTAACTCTGACACAAACATCCTTACACCTGTTAATAATATATATAAAGATACAGCTAAAGTAAGGCCAGTCTTAACAATATATATTATCCAATTAGTACCCCCCGCCATAGTTGTAACTGTTTCTTTACCTAATGCAACCATTAAAATTGTCACGAAAAATAGTAAAACTATAGATGAAGCTACCACATTATCCTGAAATATAGAAAGCCAATTTGGTAATTTTATTCTTTCAATATCATCATCTTTGTTACCTATTTTAGGTGCGATTTTATAAGCTATCAAGCTACCTAACATCTGTTGATGACCAATTGTAAAATCTGCTCCTCCACTGATTTCTTTAACTGGTTTAATTAGTAATGTAGACATAATACCCCAATACAAAGCGGTAATACTACTAGCTATTAATACCGTCACTAACATTGATGTATGTAAAAAGTTATAAACTATAAATGTTGAAATAGCCGTTTGAATAAGCATTACATTACCTGTTAAAAATACTGCACGAATCTTGGTATATTTTCTAAGAGCTACTAAAATAATGTTAATGATGAAAGCCCCTAACATTGTATATACAGTCCAAGTTACAAACTCACCTAATTTATCATTTGTTGCTACCATCGTACTATATGTATCTAGTAGAACACCTGTCATTCCGAACTTATCATTTAAAGCATCCAATAATCCTCCAAATGTACTAGTAAGTTTTGAAGAACCTACACCTAAAACCAGAACACCCACAGCAGTTTTTATTGAACCTGCTATAGCTTTGGATAAAGGTTCCTTCAGTGCTATATAACCAATTAATGTAACTAATGCCAAAAGTATATATGCTTCTCCCAAAATTTGTGTGAATATAAAATTTAAAGTATCCATAAAATATCTCCTCTTTAAGTAATTTATAATGTTTATTGGTAGTTATAATACTAATGTAGTCACTATAACAGAGACTTAAATGGTAGATCTGGTTCTATGGCAAATGCATCATGGAATCCTCTATCGTGGTGATATTCCATTTTATCTTTGTCAGCAGGATAAGTAAACTTACCTCCAACTTCCCATATGAATGGTTTGAACTTATATTGTAATCTGTCCTTTCTCATTTTCCACAATATTTGTATCTCTTTCGGATCTGCCATGAAGTTTGTCCATATATCATGATGAAAAGGAATAATTACTTCTGTATTTAATGATTCAGCCATTCTTAAGATATCTGATGATGTCATTTTATCAGTCATACCTCTTGGATTTTCACCATATGATCCAAGAGCAACATCAATCTTATGGTCATTTCCATGTTTAGCATAATAATTTGAATAGTGGGAATCTCCACTATGATATAGATTTCCTCCAGATGTTTTAAACAAATAATTGACAGCAAGTTTGTCCATATCCTGAGGCATTTTATCTTTCAGAATTACACCTTTTGGTGCAGTAACCAATTCTGTTCTATCAAATGAATCAAGAACAATAACTTCTACATCTTTTACTTTTACAGTATCTCCTGGTTTTACAATTACACACCGTTCTCTTGGTACTCCCCACTCTGTCCAAAGGTCTACACAAGCCTGTGGTCCTATGAATTTTACATCTTCCTTACAGTTTTGCATAATAGCTGCCGCCACATGTATATCAATATGGTCACCATGGTGATGAGTAGCAAATATTGCATCAACTTCTTTAATTGCAAAAGGATCAATTACACAAGGTGAATTTCTAAGATTTGGTTGCAAATCAACACACCCAATCATTCGTTGATGCTGATGTTGTTTTTTCATAAAGGGATTAGCTTTTGTTCTTTTACCACTTTTCACCCATAAATCTATACACAAATTGGTATTTTGTTCTGATTTCAACCAAATACCGGTACATCCTAACCACCACATACAAAAAGTACCTGGTTTCACAACTTCTTGTTCTATCTCTTCATTAAGCCAAGTTCCCCATTCTGGAAATTGACTTAAAATCCAAGAATCTCTTGAAACATCATTAACGTTCATTTATTCAACCTTCTTTCAAATTATTATTATTTATGTAATTATCTAAATAATTTTCCACTTCATCTACGCTGCTGATATTCAATAAGTCTTCTGCTATTTTTTTAGAACTTGAATAATTACATTTACGAATTATTCTTTTGACTTTAGTCATTGATGTAGGACTCATACTGAATTCATCTAATCCAAGTCCAAGCAATAATACAGCAGCTTTCTCATCTCCAGCAAATTCACCACACATACCTGTCCATTTACCTGCCTTATGTGATTCATCAATTACTTTTTTAATAAGCCTTAATACCGCCGGATGATATGAATTATACAAGTATTCAATTTTTTGATTACCTCTATCCACAGCTATTGTATATTGAGTAAGATCATTTGTTCCTATGCTAAAGAAATCCACTTCTTTTATTAGTAGGTCAGCTATTGTAGCAGCTGCTGGAGTCTCTATCATAATACCTACTTCAATATTTCTATTAAACTTTATTTTTTGATTATGTAACTCTAATTTTGCTTGATTTAATATTTCGTTTGCCTGTCTCACTTGTTCAATATGTGTAATCATTGGATACATAATCATTAAATTTCCATAATTACTTGCTCTTAAGATTGCTTTCAGCTGGGTTTTAAATATATCTTTTCTATCAAGACACAATCTTATTGCTCTATACCCTAGAAAAGGATTCATTTCTTGAGGACAGTTGAGATAATTAATATGCTTATCTCCTCCAATATCAAAAGTTCTAACAATAACTTGCTTATCACCCATTTTTACAGCAACATTTTTATAGGCTTCAAATAATTCACTTTCCGTAGGTAAAGATACCCTATCCATATATTGAAATTCTGTTCTGTACAATCCAATAGCCTCTGCTCCATTTTTCAAAGCATTATAAACATCTTTTTCTATTCCAACATTAGCTGCTATCTTTACTCTTCTTCCATCTATAGTTATAGCTTCTTTATCAGCTAACTTCTGTAATTCATTTTTTTCTTCTTTTAGTTCTTTCTGTTTTGATCTATATATTGTTATTTCTTCTTCTGTAGGGTTAATAATTACCGTTCCATCACAACCATCTATTATTAGAATGTCATCATTTTCCACTTTTGAAAAAATATTCTTCATTCCTACTACAGCAGGTATTTCAAGACTTCTAGCTATAATAGCCACATGAGATGTTTTACCTCCCATATCAGTTGCAAAACCTAAAACTTTATTGAAATTCATGGAAACTGTATCAGAAGGTGTCAAATTTTTAGATACCACAATTACTTCTTCAGACAAATCTTGTAAATTCACAATTTCAACTTCAGCTAAGTTATAAATTAGTCTTGTACAGACATCAATAACATCGCCTGCTCTTTCTCTAAGATATTCGTCATCTAATTCTTCAAACATATGACTAACCTCATTCATAGCCAACCTAACTGCTGTTTCAGCTACATAGAAATTATTTGAAACATATCCTTTGAACTTATGTTCAAGTATGGGATCATCTATGAGCATTAAATGTGCATCAAATATACTTGCTTCTTTTTCTCCTACTTTTGCAATAGTATCATCATAAAGTTTACTTAATTGGTCTTTCGTTTTTTCCTTAGCTTTTTCTAATCTATTAAGTTCATCCTCAACAGAATCCATATCAATCTTAGTATCATTTGGAATTACTTCAACTTTTTCAAGTAGAAATACTTTTCCTATGGCAATTCCTTGTGAAGCTCCAATCCCTTTCATATTGCACCTCCTCCTTATTCAACCATATTATTAATTAAATCAGTAAGCGCTTCCATTGCCATTCCCTCATCTTCACCATCTACTATAATCTCAGCCTTTGAACCTTTGTTTAAGCATAATGCCAATATACCTAATATACTTTTTGCATTTATTTTCTTATCTTCTTTCTGAAGGAAAACATCACTTTTGTAATTCTTAGCAACCTTAACAAATTCACTTGCTGGTCTTGCATGTAATCCTGTTTCATTTGTTATCTCTATCAAACTTTTTACCATTTAATACACTCCTCTATTTTTGTCCATAATATGCGTCTTTACCGTGTTTCCTAAAAAAATGTTTATCTAATAATACATCACTTATAGGCTCTAAACCTGGTGTCAATTGATATGCATGATATGCCATTTTTGCTATTTCTTCTAGTACAACAGCATTATGTACAGCTTCTGAAGCATTCTTGCCCCAAGTGAATGGCCCATGATTTCTCACTATAACTCCTGGCATATCCATTGGATTATATTCTTTAAAAGTTTCAACAATAACTTTACCTGTTTGTTCTTCATATTGTCCTTGTATCTCATCTGAATTCATTTCTCTTGTTACTGGAATATATCCGTAAAAATAATCGGCATGTGTTGTCCCAAGTGCTGGTATTCTTCTACCTGCCTGCGCCCAAGTTGTTGCCCAGCTAGAATGATTATGCACAACACCACATATATCAGGAAATTTATCATATAATACGACATGTGTAGGTGCATCAGACGAAGGGTTCAGATGTCCTTCTACTATATTTCCTTTTAAATCAATAACTACCAAATCATTTATAGTCATCTCATCGTAAGGTACACCACTTGGTTTTATTACAATTAAACCTTTACTACGGTCAATACCACTAACATTTCCCCAAGTATAAGTAACCAAACCTTTTTTAGGTAATTCAAGATTAGCTTGTAAAACTTCTTCTTTAAGAGATTCCAACATAATTTCCACTTCTTTCTATATTTTCATACCAGCTTTATTCATTTTGTTAATTATCCATTTTCTTGCATCTGTAATAATCTGCATGAAATCAGCAGAATCATCTACCCACATCTCAACCAATATAGGTCCTTGATAATTCATTCTATTTAATTGTGTAAAACCTTCAACAAAATCTACACATCCTTTTCCAAAATCGACTCTTCTGAATTCCCCTGGCAAAGTATCTTTCGCATGAACAGCAACTATATGTCCATCACCACATTGTAAATCTTTTGCTATATCATTGCCCCAAGCAGAGATGTTACCCAAATCTGGATAGACTTGAAAATAAGGTGAATTAAATTCTTTTACATAGTCCATTATCTTTTTGACAGATCCTGTGAATTTATAATCCATTACTTCCATAGCAAGTATTATATTGGCTTTACTAGCCCATTCAATACTTTTTTTTAATCCTTCGTAGAATCTTTGTATGGTCTTCTCATTGCTTTTTTCATAAAAAACATCGTATCCAGCAATTTGAATTACATTAATACCTACATCTGATGCAAATTGGATTGCCTTTTTCATTATATTTAGAGCTTCATTTCTTATCTGGTCATTTTCACTTCCAAGTGGATATCTACGGTGACCACTTAAGCACATACTAGGAATCCTAACTCCAGTTCTATGTATGGCATCGGCTAGTTCTTTTCTCTGTTTACTATTCCATTCTAATCTGTTTAATCTTTCATCACTTTCATCTATTGATATCTCTACATAATCATATCCAGCAATTTTAGCAGCTATCAAACGTTCTTCCCAAGTATAATAGGATGGAATGGCTTTTTCATAGATGCCTATTGGATTTCTATCTAAATCAATCATGTTATAACCTCCAACCATAAATATTTACTATTAACTTGTGATAAGTATATATTACAATACCTTTTTGGTCAATATATATATATTATTTTATACATATACCCATATTTTTGTTAAACATCAACATATGTTCAGAGGTAACATAATTTCTAATTAGTAAAATATTGCACATTTGTGCAGATTATTATGCAGAATTAATCAATGATTCAAAATTGTAAGGCGAGAATAATAGAAAGTAGTACTATCCTAATTAATAAAAAAACTACCTTCATTTAAGAAAGTAGTATATATTATATTTGAATTTATTATCAATAACTTGTACCATTAAGAGCCATAAAAAATGAATAAATAACAATTTATGAATATACTACTGCTAATTTTATTTAGCATAGTTATATAGAACAGTCAATTAACTAAATGGAACCATATGAATCCATAGTTATAACATTAAGTGCAGATTTTTCATCTGTTACAAGTACGTTGATTAGTTCTCCTTTTAAAGCACCATAAATAGACTTTATCTTGGATGCTCCTCCAGCAACACCTATTACATATTCTTTTTTGATTATCTTCTTTATATCAAGCCCAATAATGCTTTTATGAATTTTGGTATCAATAATATTACCGTTAATATCATAGTAATAGCCACAAATATGCCCTATTGCTCCTTTTGAACGAAGATTAAATATCTCTTCTTGTTCTAAAAAACCATTCCAAAGAAGGCTTAGGTCATCAGCTGATAGGAAACCTAATCCTGTAAGAATAATATTAGCTGCTTCAGATAAATTTAATGTTTCAGCTACAGCTACTGTCTTCATTAGGACTTCTCTTGCATTTTTATCTTCAAGAAATAATGGAGTAAATAAATAATAATAACTTCCTCCATAAGCATTAGCAAATTGTCTAGCTATTTCTGGGCCTTCAATACTAGGATCATTGCTATTGGTTGAACCAACTAATTGAACTACTGTAATGGGAATCTTCTTACTTGGAGAAATAGTGTTAATAACATTTTTCATAGTTTTTCCTCTTGATATGCCTATAATTGTATTAGGCTTCAATAATGAGTCAACATACTCATTAGCTAATGTTCCAATACCACTTAACATCTGATCTGTCTCAATATTGCATCCTAATAACACATGAGCATCTTTTAAATGAAACCTTTTCTTTAGTTGTTCTTCTAAATAAGTATTTCTTTCATTTGGTCCGTGAATAATTATTTCTACAATACCGTTTTCTCTAGCTTCTTGAATCAGTCTTGAAACCTTTGAACGAGAAATATATAAAGCATTAGCTATTTCAGATTGAGTTAAATTTTCATAATAATACATATTCGATACTTTAACTAATAAGTTGATTTGATTTCTCATAAGATGCCTCCAAGCAATAAATTAATGTCATTTCATAATAATATTACCATAGATAAAACAACTGGTCTATAGCTCAATCAACATTTTTTGGTAAAAACAAACAAAATGAATGAAAAAATACCCACCTTATCATTACCTATGTATACTAAAACTTTAATTAGTATAAGTTAATTTTAAGGTGGGAAAATAATTATTCTACTATTTGAACTTTCATTAAATTAGTTTTACTACCTTCTGCAAGTGGAACCCCAGCAGTTATTACAACTGTATCTTTCGAATTGACTATTCCTAATTCTCTTGCCATAATAACGGATTTATAGAATAAGATATCTGTTGATGTTTCTTGTTTTAGATATAGAGGTGTGACACCCCATAATAATTGCATCTGGCGCCTAACTTTCCTATCACTGGTAACTGCAATTATTCTTACGTCAGGTCTATACATTGAAATCATTCTTGCTGTATTACCACTATAAGTTGGACATATTATTGCTTTTGCTCTTAGATGTATTGCAGTAGTATAAGCCGAATAACTAACTGCATGAGTAATACTAGTCTGTGATTTTTTACAAATATTTCTTTGCTCATGATCATCCATGCTTTCGGAAGCATAAGCAATTTTACTCATTACTTTTACTGCTTCTACTGGATATAATCCAGCAGCTGTTTCACCTGATAACATTATTGCATCAGTTCCATCGATTATCGCATTAGCGACATCTGATACTTCTGCTCTAGTTGGTCTTGGGTTTTTTATCATAGAATCAAGCATCTGTGTAGCTGTAATAACAGGAAGCTCATTTTGATTACATTTATCAATGATCATTTTTTGTACTATCGGTATTAATTCTGTTGGTGTCTCCACTCCTAGATCTCCACGAGCTATCATTATTGCATCTGATACTTTAATAATAGCATCGATATTATCTACACCTTGTTGATTTTCAATCTTAGAAATTATTTTTACATCTTTACCGCCATTATCATCAATGAATTTTCTTATACCTTTAACATCTGTATCTTTTCTTATAAATGAGGCTGCTATGAAATCGATATCGTTTTCAAGTCCGTACAATATTTCTTCTTTATCTTTTTCTGTAATCGCAGGCAAATTAACATCTACATTGGGAACGTTAATACCTTTCTTATTCTTTACAATGCCACCATTTTTCACAATGCATTTTATAGATTGCTCTTTAGTGTTAACTTCTAATACTTCAAGTTCAATTAATCCATCATCAATAAGAACTTTACTCCCTATTTTTACATCTTTATATAGTGTAGGATAAGTAATACAAAAACCTTCTTTTGTTCCATCGAAACTACCATTGAATATTTTTATTTCTTGTCCCACTTCTAATTTTAGTTGCCCACCTACGAAATTTTTTGTTCTTATTTCTGGACCTCTTGTATCCATTAATATAGCAACTGGAACATCTAACTCATTTCTTACTTCTTTTATTATACTAATTATTTTTTTATAGTAATCTTTCGTTCCATGAGATAAATTGAGTCTAGCAATACTAAGTCCATTCTTTACAAGCTCAGTAATAGTTTCTTTATTATCACTGGCAGGTCCAATCGTACAAATAATCTTTGTTTTTGCTTTATACATATAGGCCTCCTAATTTATTTAAAAAAATATATTTAATTTTACTAAAATATTAAAAAAATTCTTGCCCATTGTATTATACCTTCATAATTACTATTTGTAAATAATATATATTTCCAAAATTATATTGAATTTTGATTGTTTTTTATTAATAACTTCGCATCCAATTGCATGTAGCAACAACTTATTCGTGAATATGCTGAGAAGGAAAACATTCAAGTTTTTATTTATCCCAGTTTCAACTATAGAATAGTTATTTACTATTACATTGCATTGGGATCAAGGGGCATAAAACCAAAATTGCTGAACAATGTTTCTATTTTAATTTAATTTAGACTTAGGTTTGAGTGTTAGCAGAGCTATAAACATACCTATGATCGCCATAATCATTATAGGCAAAAAGATATATTGATAGCTGCCAAACTGTGTTCTAATAAAACCTGCCAAAGGTGTTCCTATTACTGCACCTATACCGTATGCAGTAAATAAAACACCGTAATTACGACTATAGTTGGCTTCACCAAAATACATGGCTACAGTCGTTGGTGCTATTGAAAGCCATGCACCCAAATTCATCCAAAGCACCGATAGTGCTATTATATATATTAAGATTGTATAATCTTTGGTCATGTACATTAGACCTGCTGTAATAAAAATAAGTATGAATGATGTCATAGCAGATATAAAGGGAGTGAATCTATCTGTAATCCAGCCAAAAAGTGGTCGCCCAATTGCATTAAAAATCGCAAAAATGGATAAAAGGAAGGCTGTTGTATTGGAATCAATTTCGAACAACTCTTCACCAATTTGGCTTGAGATACCAATAATCATTAGTCCAACAGAAGCACCAATAACAAAACATAGCCACAATCCTTGAAATTTAGCATTTTTTATTACTTTTAGAATGCTAACTTCATGAGTACTATTATTATCAACTTTCGATTCATCATTAATATCTTCTTTTTGACTAGCAGGCTTTTCAAAATATAGTCCTATCAAAGGTATCACTATTAAGAAAAAAATACCCACAGCTTTAAACGTATTATTAACGCCTATTTGATTGATTAAAGCTTTTGTTATCGGAGCTGTTACTAAAGGTGATAGGCCAAATCCTGCAAGTAATAATCCTATAGCTACACCACGTTTTTTTGTAAAACAACTTGATATGACTTTTATTGGTGGTCCATAAGCAATACCAACACCAGCACCTGATATTGCACCATATGAAACTATAATCATATTAAAGGATACTGCAATACCTGATAGAAACCAGCCTAATCCTACCATAATACCACCTATTAAAATCATAAGTTTAGGATTCAAGCGATCAATCAATTTACCAGTTATCACCATAGATGCTGTATACCCTAATAAAAATACTAAATATGGTAAACCACTCAAAGTAGCATCAATCTGATACTGCTCTTCTATGGGGGTTCTAAACACACTCCATGAATATACTGTTCCTAGACACATAAACATTATCATCCCTAGAATAACAAACATCCATCTTTTGTATTTATAATGATTTGTTGAACTATTTGTACTACTTTTTTTAAAGGTATTCATAGATATACTCCTATTTCATTGATATTAATTTTATATAATCATCAACTGTACCATCATTCATAAAACAATTTATGATTTCTCTTCCGAGTGGGAGCAATTCATCTGTATTAAACTTAGCAAGCTCACGTTCAAAGAAATGTTTTAATATTTTGGCACCTTGATCATATGCTTCTTCACCTACACTTAGTTGGTAGTTTGTCTGTAAAATCCCTTTAGGAATATTATAACCATCAACTCTTAATCTATTTAAAGAATAACCAAGTAGTGAACAACGTGATTCTACAATTTGTTCTGGTTTAAACTTTGCACTGCCCTTTCTAGCCAAATACTCTCTCGCTATCCATTGTGCATTAAATCCAACTTCATAAGATCCAATATGCTGATTCGGAATAAGGACATATCTTGTACTTGGTGTATTAATTATCTGTTCTAACAATAAGTTAGCTTGATCTACCATTTTACCAGTAGCAAATGGCCAATATGAACCTACACCTTCACTAGTCATACCTTCTGAATCGGTAATACTAGGATTAGCATGACCTCTTGGTGCTACTAGTCTCCATATCCAAGCTAATGCAGGTGGTAATATATGCAGACACCCAATAATACCATAAGTCGGATCCGATTTTGTGCATGCTGGTGTTCGAACACCAAAGCTACGTACATCTATTTCAACAGGTTCTGAAACAACTTCTGGAACAAAACTTCTTGGCATTATTACCCTTGGATTAGGACAAGGTTTCCCTGGAGCATCTTGAATATGATCCCATATTAGAATCGTAGAATCAGGAGACGCATCCATGTTCAAGAATATCAAAGGTTCTTTTGGATGTATACACAGTTTTTCATGCTGTGGAGAAGTCCCATACTCTGTAATATGATTAAATCTCAAAAACCAGCCTGCTTCCGCATCCTTAACAACTAATTTATTATTATTTTGTAGTTCAGGATGACACATAGCCATATCATCAGTCACTGGATTCAACTCACATGTATCTGCTATTTCAAGATATATACGTTCATTAGTTACTGTGTTTTCCCCAAATAATATACTTCCATCTACTTCTCTATGCACTTCTTCAATCATTTCACTTTTACCACCACCACTAGCTCCTTCGTGCATGATAATCAATGAATTATCATATGGTGTGGTTACTTTTACTGTTGATGCATGAACAGTTGTCCAACTTTCCAACTCACCTATATTAAGTAAAACACCATAGATACCTTTTTTCGCACTTGGACCTGGATATAAATTGAATGAAAAGATTTCATGAATATCGTCAAGTCTATTATGGACAACAACTTGCTTACCATCAAAATGTGTATGTCTAAAAGGTGGAGCTAAATATATTATTGCCTTAGGCTCAAATTTCTGATCTATTTTCTCTTCTGGTATAAATCCTTGTAGATCAGCAAGCCCCCCTGCAAAAAAGGCAGCATTAACAGGACAGATAAGTAGTGTTGGAGAGCCATATTCATCATCTCCAGCAATAAGTGGCATTACTATTAGTTCTTGATTTTTCAACCATACATAAGTCTCTAATCTTACGCCGTCAAAATCCTCATTAAATCTTTCTTTGTATCTTGTTTTGTCTGTATTTTTATTATCTCCGATAACCATGCAATCTGGATCACGCCTTCTCATATACTCTTCATGATAATTGACAGATAATCCATTTTTACATTTAGTTACCGTAGCTTCTTGCGTTAAACCAATTCCGTCAATAAAATAATTAACTTTAAATACTGATTGTCCTCCACCAGTAGCTAAATCTAGCAGATGCTCTCTATTTCTTGGTACAATCACTTTTGAAGCTGAATTCAATATGCTTCTAACGTCTTCATTAACTTTAAACCTAGTTACATCAAATGAGCTCATAATATCTAACATTCCCTTTCCTTTGCTAAGTCTTTTTATTTTTTGGATATTCATTCAGTCATATATTTCCTATAAAATAAAAAAGCAAGCCAATATCCACTAATTATAATAGTGAATATTGGCTTACTTTTAACTGGTTAAAAACCATTTAATTGTCTTCCAATGATCTATATTCTGTTTTTTAATTACCAAAAAACTTTTCTTCAATATTTTCATCAAATGTCACAACAATAATCTTCTCTCCTGTTATTGTACTTACATCTGAGTGAATACTAATAATGTTTGAGTCAATCACTTCATTTATAGAATTCCTAAATCTAGTATTAACCTTTTCAAAAAGACGTGAACGAACCTTCTTAATGAGTTCTGTTCCATCATTAGTCTCTGCAAGTGATTCCTCAGCTAATGTCAAAAATCCCCATTGCCTTACAAAAATAACATCATCCATTATTTTTGCATTAATTCTTTTAGGGCCTCTTCCCATATATTCAGCTTCAAATCGAGTAATTACTTCACAAATTTTAGCTTCCTTCTGTCCCTTTGTCATAAATAATCTCCCATCAAATTCCACGCTATCGGCTTGGTTCAAGCTGGTTAATCCATCTCTAACCCTTCCATTTGCGTTTTCCCTTAAGATGATAACATAATAATCAAAATAATGCAAGTTTTTTATTTTTCACTTGCATGATTGTGACTCGTTTTGCAATTGCTTTTTACTTTTCTCCATACTCAAGTTATTCTTTTGACCCTTTCGATAACTCTTTCTTTAATATTTTTTTGTTTGTATCTAATAACATATTATTATGCTTATATTGTTTGATTTCTATATGATTATATTGTAATTTCTTATCAACCATTCAACATCTATGATTCTGCTCTTATCTAAATTATATATATATTCTCTATAGTATATTTGCCACTCTTCACTATCATCACTTAATTGATAAGATAAAATATCTATATCATCCTTATACATCAACTGTTCTTTATATACCATTTTCCCTAAGATAGCTAATTCTAGATTACCTAATATATCAAAAACTGTATAGTAATTTTCTTTTTCGAAAAGACAATCAGATTTTAATATATCTACGAAATCGATCAATGAACTTACATTAGCTTTAATCAGACTAGTTATATCTTTTACACTAGGACAATGTTTTATATTCTCAACCAACTCTCTGAATACGTCATCGTCCATTTTATTGTTTACATCCAGTAGATTGATTTTTTCTATGGATTGTACATCATTTGTTACAATCATATATTTTAGACTACTATGGTTGATATTTGAAATGAGCCTTTCTTTAAAGATATTTTTATACATATCAATATAATTGATAAGATCATCATTATTAATCTTTAAAGTACCGATAATAGTTCTAAATATATTATCTACATATTCTTGTAACTCAGTAATATTCATGTTATACAACTTCTCAACTATTACTTCATAATCATCTTCATTAATTCTGGTGGTTATTATCCCTTTATTAGCAATAATAGAAAAAACATAATTATTAATGACAAGTTCAAATACATTGAACAACTCTTCCTTATAATTCATTTTATTTATTATTCCATAATTATTTAATAAATCATCCAATTCTTCATAAAAATATCTACAGAATTCTGTTTCAACAATTATTTTTTCAAGATATTCTTTTATATAATAAGCGCCCTGAACATTCATATCATCTATGGCAAGAGGATAATCTATACAGCACATTGTTTCATGAGCTGAAAATATACAATTATAATATTTAAGGAAATATGGTATTGCATTTTCTAGTGTATCATTGTAAGCTTGTACTTCAATATCCAATTTATTGTCTATAGTTTCTTTATATAAAGTTTTACATTGTTCCAAACATCTTTTTACTTCACCTAACCCAATATCATAAACTTGCTCTAGCCCATGATTCTGTAAAACTATAACTCCTTCTTTTTCAGAAAACTTATCAAAATAGGCATCAATAGAGTAATTAATAGACGCAAGTAGACTCTCTGCTACTTCAACCTTTATTGATGAACTTTCACCGAAAGTATATTTTTCAATCAACCTTTTTAATATGTTTAATAGTTCCATATTATTGTTTTGTATATATCTTATTATTAGATCATTATCCATTAAAAATATTCTCCTTTAAAAAAGTCGTTCTCTTGATTTCTAATTCGTTGATTTCTAGAAAATGATTCGATTTCTCTTCCTTGCAATAATTCAATAGAACCCTTACAATAATTTTCAAAAAAATCTTTCAAAGTTTCAATTATTTCATCGTCACTTAGATTATCTTCTGTTTCATTTTTCATATAATAAAATATTTCTTGTAATTCCATTAAAGTCGTTGAGTAACTATCTTGTTGTATATAAGCAGAAGTATAAAAACTTTTAATTAATTTATCGATAACATCTGTTCCAATCTCAATACGCCCATAACCTCTTAGCAAATCCTTTCTGACTTCAAGTACTTGTATAATTTCTTGCCTCGAAAGTTTTAACCCATAGGTAGCAGTTTCTTTATTCAATTTCATTATTTTATTAACTTGTTTATTTATTGAACTTTTTGTCATAATAACTGGTAGATTCATAATTATATACCTCCTAAAAAATTTATAGTAAAAAATAACTTGACAAAACAAACGAAATATGATACAGTATAGTTGAGTTATTATGTGGATTATCAAAATTAAATCTAAATTTTATTATATCCCGTTTATATAAGAATGTCAATATATTTTTTCGTTATATACTTAATTGTATAAAACAAAAAAGTATGCTCCTCACATACTTTTTTTTCATTAATACCCTTATTAAATTTTATCTATAATTTAACTTTCCTTATCTACACAATCACTATTTAATATTCTTATAGTTAAGTATGTCAAGAATAATAACAAACAGGATAGTAATCCATATTTAAATAACTTCCTAATCATGTTCATTCCCCCTTTGGTAATAACATACACCCATTATATCAATTACCAGTAACTTAAAACATTGATTTGACTTACAAATATATGTACAACCTTACAAGTCTGTAAGTTTACATTTAATCCTTATTTCCACAGTATGGACATGACTTCTGATGAACATCATATTCATTATGGCAACTACTACATACCTTCTTATCTGATTTAGAAAGATAGCTTTTCTTGGGTGATTCCATATTTACTTTTATGTAATATTTTATTTCTTCTTGGTTATCAATTATTTTACCTAATGCAAAAAATATTATTGATGAAAGAAAACCACTTATAATAAATAATAATAATTGATCACTTCTAAATCCAGTAATAAATGAAATAATTAATACAATTATACCAACCACATAAAGAACAATGCTCAACTTTACCCCTCCTCATTGTATTTTAATCACCTTGTGTTATGGTTATATGTTCTTTTTCAACATCTGCTAGAGCTCTAAATATATTTTTATAAGCTTCAGGGACCTGATTATAATAACGTTCATAAAATTCAACAGCATGTTTTTCTCTTTTATTTGCTTCTATAAATAACAATTCATCTGTATTATGTTTAGTGTAATCCATTTTTCTAAGTATCGGTAATTGTTCAAACCCACCAAAATTCTTATGAACTCTCGCATGCATCATTTCAACATTACTCAAGTCCTGAAACATTTTCTTCAATTCCATATTATTGGTTTGTTTACTTGCTTCTGCATAGAATTCACTGTTGAACATTTCAAGTTTCATACCTATATCTAGTATTTTTCTAGTTTTATCATCCAAATCTCTTTTATCAAGATCTATATAACTTTCATCATCACTGAGGTATTCTTCAGTAACTCCACAAAATGGACATCTTATTATTTTATTATCCGTATTTTTATCTATAAATGATGAACTATTTCTATCATAATTTTTCTCATTTATAATCATTCCACATATTAAACATCTCATTTTCTTCATGTAAATCATCTCCTAATGTCTTGTATATATTATAACATACTTTATTTTATTAATACAATGTTACAGTTATAATTAACTCAACTTCAATGTTCAGCAGAGACAAGTTATTAAAAGAATTACCTGATAAGGTTAAAAATATATTACAAATATTAGTTAAAACATTTAACAATTTCGTTTACTGTTAAAGTATTTATTATATCCTTTTTCTCTAACCACCCTTTACGGGCAACATTAATGCCATATCTCATATAATCAAATTCTTTAACGCTATGCGCATCAGGGGATATTACAAATCTACCACCCCTATCTTTTGCCTTTTTCATATACCTCCAATCCAGATCCAATCTATAGGGGTTAGCATTAATTTCAATGTAAACATCACTTTCAATTGATGCCTTTATTATTTCTTCCATATTAATCTTATACCCTTTCCTACTTAAGAGTAATCTTCCTGTTGGATGCCCTAATATATTCATATATGGATTGGATATTGCTTTTAATATCCTTGCCGTCATCTTATTCTCATCCATTTTAAATACACTATGAACAGAACCTATTATGAAATCAAAAGTACTCAATATCCCTTCATCATAATCAAGACTACCATCTGGAAGAATATCTGATTCAATACCTTTCAAAATAAGAAAATCTTTATATTTTTCATTGAGTTTATCTATTTCTTCATGTTGCCTCCTAACATCATCTACTGTCATCCCTCCTGCATAAATAGCTGTTCTACTATGATCAGTTATACCCAAATAATCATATCCCCTATTAATACATTCCCTAACTAATTGTTCAATGGATGCATTTCCATCACTATAATCAGTATGAACATGAAAAACACCTTTCAACTCATTTTCAGTAACTAGACATGGTAATATATGTTTTTTTGCAGCCTGTAATTCTCCATAGTTCTCTCTTAATTCAGGTTCAATATATTGCATATCAAATACGTTAAAAATATCTTCCTCGTTATGGCATATAATCAACTCATCATCTTTAAACATACCATATTCATTAATTTTGATTCCCTGCTTTTTGGCTAAATGTCTAAGAGCTGTATTATGTTCTTTACTCCCAGTAAAATGATGAAGTGCATAAGGAAATTGACTATCTTTAACGACTCTTATATCTGCATTCATACCATTTTGAAGTACCACACTTGATTTTGTTTCTCCCTTGTTAACTATTTCTTTTACATAATGATGTGAAGTAAATAAATCCATTACTTCATTAGGTTTATTACTACTTGCTAATAAATCTATATCTTTCAATATTTCTTTTTTTCTTCTAAGACTTCCAGCAATTTCACATCTTAGAACTAAACTACTTTCTCTTAATTGATCTAATAATTCTTGTGCTAATACTTCACCAATAGGATAATGAAATTGTTCTGAATATTTATTATAATTCTCTATTCCTTCTAGAATCTTATCTTGAGTTTTTTTACTGAATCTTGGTAAATCAAGTAATCTATCTTTCTCACAAGCTTCTCTTAACTCTTCCATAGTACTTATACCGAAATTCTTATAAATAGTCATAATTTTCTTGGGACCCAATCCAGGTATACGTAACATTTTTATTAGTCCTTGTGGAATTGATTCTTTTAATCTATTATAATATTGCAGTTCACCTGTAGTAACAAGTTCTGTAATTTTACTTGTAAGTGCTTTTCCAAAACCTTTTATACTTGATAATCTATTTTCTTGTACTAATGTATCTATATCATCTTGTATTACTTCTAGTTTTTTTGCAGCATCATAATATGCTTTGGATTTGAAAAAATTTTCACCTTTTATTTCTAATAATAATCCTATCTCGTTAAGGATTTTAATTACTTCACTTTTATTCATTTTCATCCACCCGCTAACTGTTATATGATTCTAATTTCAATATGAAATTTAATTATATAAGTAGAATCAATAATATAAGTATTTTATCAGTTTATTATATCCACATTTGATAGATTCAATCAATATTACTAGAAATATTATTATATAACACACAAGTTTAATAGTTTATTATTATTATATTTTCCCCCTTTAAGGATAGATACTATTCTTAGTATAGATTATATTTTATATCAATTTCTTTAAACTCCTTGTTTAGAAGTCATTTTATTTGATATAATATAATGAAAATAAATTTATTTTATATTGAAAGAAGGATTATTATGTGTGGTCGTTTTGTTTTAACTTTAGATTATAATATGCTTGTTGATATTCTAAAGGGTAGATTCGATATTGAAAATATTAAGTCCCAACTTGACTATATACCACGGTATAACATTGCTCCAAGTCAACAAGTCCTTTCTGTTATAAGTAATGGTATTAATGAAAGAATAGGCTATTTAAAATGGGGATTCATTCCTTCATGGTCAAAAGACGTGAAATTCAATTATAAAATGATTAATGCCCGAAGTGAAACAATAGATAATAGACCTGCGTATAGAAAATCTTTTATAAGTAGAAGATGTTTAATATTATCTAATGGATTTTACGAATGGAAGAAAGATGGAACCAATAAAAAACCCATGTTCATTACTCTAAAAAACAAGAATCTTTTTTGTATGGCTAGACTATACAACATATATTATACTGAAAAAAAAGAAAAAATAAGTACATGTACAATTTTAACAACATCTCCTAATGAATTAATATCTTCCATACACAATAGGATGCCTGTAATCCTTAATAAAAAAGATGAGAAAAACTGGTTAAATCCTCAGATCAAAGATTCAATTTATTTAAAATCTTTATTGCAACCATATAAAACTGATGAGATGCAAGCAATAGAAGTATCCAGTTTAGTAAACTCACCTAAAAATGATAATCCATTATGCACTAACCGATTTGTTCATAATCTTATCCAACCACTTATTAACTTTTAGAGAAACTCCATCTTTATCAGTTTTTAATGGATCTTGAATTTCCAGTTCTCCAATAAATGTATTATCATCTTGCAATATTTCCTTTAGTATTTTGAATGCTTTGCCACTACCACTACCTGCAAAGCAACAGTATGCGGCAATATTTTTATTCCTTATTTCATTTTCTGATAAAAAGGAATTGATAGCTGGTGAAAAATGTCCTGCCCATATAGGTGTACCAATAATTATTGTTTTGTAATCATCTAGATTAATTTCATATGGTAGCAACTCAGGTTTTTTATTAGTTATAGCTTGAATTCCCCCAATTAAATATTTCATGAAACCTTTAGATTTTATATTTTTTTTCAGTTTGATTTCCAATAAATCACAACCAATATTTTTTTTTATTTCCTCGGCAATAAATCTGGTGTTTCCTTGTAAAGAATAAAACACTACTAATTTTTTATCATTATCCATTAATATATCCACCTCTCTTTTTTCTATTATTAACATATATATCAAAAAAATACTTGTCAATAAAACAAAACCTAAGCTTCAATTCTTACAAATTCCCATAGCAAAAAACAGGTATCTATCATTGGCCACAATAAATGCATATCATTCATTTATCTTATCAAGCCAATCAAATAATTTTTTAATTGATTTATCTTTGCCTCTTTTTATTGGATTAGTGATTTCTAATTCTCCAACGAATTCATTTCCTTGCAGTTTTGCTTTAATGTTTTTAAAAGCTCTTCCATTGCCTCTACCAGCATGGCAACAAAATAAAGCTATTTTTTTGTTTTCTATAGTATTTGTCGTTAAAAAAGTATTTATCGCAGGTGCATTATGACTAGCCCATATCGGTGTACCAATATAAATAAAACCATAGTTATTAATATCAAGGTTATATGATTTCAATTCTGGTTTTTTCCTACTCATAGCTCTACCTATTAAGCGCACAAATTTTAAGAATCCCACTTCCTTATCAAGTTTTAATTCTAATAAATCTGCATTCTCATGTCTTTTTATTTCTTCAGCAATAAATCTAGTATTTCCACTTAACGAATAAAATACTACTAACTTCTTAACATCTTCCACAATTTTACCACCTTTCGTATTCCTATAACCGAGACTGAAGTATATTTTTCATTTGCTCATTACTAAGCATTATAGGATTGTTTTTATAGCTAGTCTTTTTAACAATGACATCTAAATCATTTTCTTTCAATCCGAACTTATTAAGTCTTGGAATCTTCAGTTCACTTATCCAATATTCTAAAATATCAATTAATCCCTTACAAGAAGTTTCTATATCCTTCTCATCACATCCAGTAATTATGGCACCTACTTTAGCATATTTTTTTAGGTATTGATTACCATTCTGTTTACTAAGTAGTTCAATATTAAGTTTTACAGCTTCTGGAAGTAAAGTTCCACATAATACTCCATGAGGTATGTCTACATATCCTCCGACACTAGAAGCAAAACCATGGACAATACCTAACCCTGCATTTGCCAATGTAATACCTGAGACATAAGATGCATAGGCCATATCGCCTCTTTTTTCCACAGAGTCGTATTCATCTGAGCAAACATCCATAAAAGATTTAGCAAAATATTCAATTCCAGAAACAGCTAATGCATCTGTCATAGGAAATGCTTTGGTTGATAAATAAGAACCTATCAATTGAGTTAAAGTATCCATTCCGCTAGCTGCTGTTATATGAGCAGGACAACAAACCATTAATTCTGGATCAATTATAACTACATCCGGTACAAAATTATCATGTCTAATTGATTTTTTGAATCCATCTTTACTCACTGAGCTAAGGACAGCATTTTTAGTGGTTTCACTTCCTGTTCCTGAAGTTGTGGGAATAGCTATTAGAGGAATCTTATGTCCATTATGAATCTTACCTTCTCCTACTCCCTCCAAATATGCCATTACAGATTCTTCTTGAGGTAGCATTGCCGATATAGCCTTACCTGTGTCCATTACACTTCCACCGCCTATAGCGATAACTAGTTGTATATTGGATTGTCTGTATTTACCTACTTCGTTATCTATTACTTCAGGAGAGGGTTCACCTGTAACTCTAGTCTCATATATATTACATTTTTTAAATTTATCTAGTATGTCATGATATTGTTTAGTCTTTCTAAATGAATTAGCCCCTATTACAAGTAATATATTGTCTGCATCTTCAACTAATTTAAGTTTATCTATAGTATATATACTTTTAGCATTAAAAATAGTTTGTGGCACTCTAGCGAAATTGAAATTCATTGTTTTTCTCAGTCCTCTTCTTTAGTATATTTAATTTTTTTATGTATTTTTCTTGAGATTCATATAGATAGTTTTCGTCAATAATCTCAATATATATATTCTAAATCAAATTTTAAATTTTGTCATGAATTATTTTATAATATTTATAATATTTTCTTATCTTATGCATAATATTGTAAATATTAAATATATATTTTCATTGAATAAATTTCTCTTAAATATTTTTACATTTAATTAAATCCACTACACTATAATTCATATTTATAAAAAAATGTTCAACTTTCACCCTTGACAAGCATATAATATAAGCATATAATCTTAATTAATTCAATTTGATATTTAAGTATATATTAAAGACTGTGATAAGAATTAGTAGAATCAGTAGCGTTTTCAAGAGAATTGTCGGTTGGTGAAAGGCATAAAACAAGCTGATTTGAATACATCTTTGAGTTTCCTATCGAAAGTTAATCGAGTAGACTAGTGACGGTTTGGTGTACGTTATAATACCAAGGCATCCTATTGGATTACCATTAGCGTGCTTATCAAGATTGTTATAGTGATATAACAATAAATCAAGGTGGTACCACGTGAGATTACACTCTCGTCCTTTTTATTAAGGATGAGAGTTTTTTATTTGCATTTTTATTTACTTATTAATTGAATTGATACTACAAATGAATATATCTTTGGGCCTAAAAGATTATTATATAAATTAAATTCAAATATTTATGGAGGTTATGTTATGGATACTAATGTTTTTGATACTTTGAAAGAAAGAGGATACGTTTACCAATTAACTCATGAAGAAGAAATTAAAAAAATACTAAATAGCTCTACTCCAGTTACCTTTTACTTAGGTATTGATCCTACTGCTGACAGTTTGCATATAGGACACTTTTTTGCTTTAATGATGTTTCGATACTTACAAGACGCTGGACATAAAGGTATTTTAGTTATTGGTGGTGCCACTGCATTAATTGGGGATCCAAGCGGTAAAAGTGATATGCGTAAAATGCTTACTAAAGAACAAGTGGCACATAACGTAGAAGAAGTCAAAAAACTCGCAAGCAGATTTATTAAAATTGATGGTGATAATCCTGCTATCATTCTTAGTAATGCAGAATGGATTAATCCTTATAGTTATATTGATTTCATGAGAGATATAGGTATTCACTTTAATGTTAATACTATGTTAGCTGCAGATGCTTATTCTAAAAGATTAGAAGAAGGCGGACTTACATTTTTAGAAATGGGTTACATGCTTATGCAATCATATGATTTTGTGCATCTTAACAAGGAATACGGATGTACTTTACAAATTGGTGGTAGCGACCAATGGGGAAATATTGTTTCTGGAACTAATTTAGGAAGAAAACTTAATTTTGCTAATAATGATGAAAGAGATATCATGTTCGGACTTACTTGTCCTCTTCTTATGACCAGAGAAGGTAAGAAAATGGGTAAAACAGAATCTGGTACGTTATGGGTAGCTAGAGATAAAACTACTGTTTTTGATTTTTACCAGTATTTCTACAATGTTAATGATGATGATACTGAGATGTTATTGCGTTTGTTTACTAGAGTTCCTCTAGATGAGATTATCCAACTATGTAAAGAAGATATTCGCGGTGCTAAGAGGTTAATGGCTTATGAGATAACTAAATTAGTTCATGGTAAGGAAGAGGCTGATAAGGTTCTTAAAACTATTACTGAAATTTTTGATAAGAACAAGATTGCTAGTGATATGCCTAATTTTGATATTGACAAAAAGTTAATAGAAAGTGGAATATCAATTAATGATTTATTGTTTATGTGTGAATTTGTTGGTTCTAAGTCAGAAGGAAGAAGATTGATTAAGCAAGGTGGAATTAGTTTGAATGGGGATAAAATTGAGGATGTTGATTTTGTTGTTGGAGTTGGTGATATTCAGGATGGGTGTCTGATTTTGAAGAGGGGGAAAAAGAATTATTTGAAGGTTGTAGTTAAGTAAACTTTAAGAAGTTAACTTTTATTTGTTGGATAGAGAAGTTTATTGTGGACTAACAGATATAACGTTTAAGGTATAATATTCTTTTTTACTTCGCCTTACTCCTGAAGGATCGGTCTTCGTAAAAAAGAACATTATACCTTATTATTGGCTATACTTAGATTGATTACTTGGTAAACGAGTGTTCTATTGTGTAGACTAACGGTTGTATTATTTAAGGGATAATTGTTAGGACAGTTGGTTTTCTTTATTGAAGAATGTTTTGTATCCTAGTTGAAGAAGTATTATGACTGATAGTGACACGGAGCCGAAGATACCTAGCATTATGGCTATTTGGTAGGTTATTGCTGTGGTAGGGACTACTCCAGCAAGGATTTGACCTGTCATCATTCCTGGTAGAAATACTATACCCATTCCTAGCATGGAATTAATTGTGGGGAGAATTGCTGCATCAAAGGCTTTGTTTATTACGTTTTTAGAAGCTAGTTGTGGAGTTGCACCTAGGATGAGAGCTTCTTCTATTATAGATTTCCTGGCAATCATACCATCTAGAAGCGAGTTAATTCCCAAGGATATACCTGTCATGGAGTTTCCTATAATCATACCTGCTAGAGGAATAAAATATCTGGGATCATACCATTCAGGTAACCTTATAACTACAAATAAGAAGTATGCTAGGCATGTTAATGTACCTAAACTCATTGCAAGTGCTATAACTTTTTTCAATTTTGATGATAGCTTTCCTTTAAATTTTTTATAAACAGTGTAAATTGCAAAAGATTCCATAATTATTATGATTAATATTGTTATAAATGGATTTTTATTGTCAAATACATATACTAGAACATACCCTGTAAGTATCAGCTGTAGGGTCATCCTTATAGATGATATGATTATTTCTTTTTCTCTACTGATTCCTCTGATCTTTACTATGACAAGAACGAAAAGCACAAATACATATGCTAATGCAACCTGTATTGCTGATAAGTCTATGATTCCTTCCATCTATATCCCCTCCTCTATATATCTGCCTTTGTTGATTTTTATTATTGTGTCTGAATATTTGTTGGCCATTTCATTGGAATGAGTAACCATTATAAGGGTTTTGTTGTTGTCTTTTACGTATTCTGTTATCATTTTGATTAATAATTCTTCTGTATTGTTATCAAGCGATGAAGAAGGTTCATCTAGTAAATATATTGGTGAATCAAGAAGTAACACTCTGGCTAGAGATAGCCTTTGTTTTTCACCCCCCGATATTTTTTGTGCGTCATCTTCTAATTTTTTGTTTAATTGAACTTTTCTTAGAATATCCTGTAAAGTTGTATCGTTTGGTATATCTCTATTTTGATATTTTAATCCTATCAAGAGATTATCTCTAATATTACCATCAAATATTATTGGGGTTTGGGACAACATTGTTACTTGTCTACGGTGTGTTACTGAATCCATCTCATCTAATTGCTTGTCTTTAAATAGAATTTTACCTTCAGTTGGAGAAATCATTTTATTTAATAATCTAAGTATTGTAGTTTTGCCACTACCGCTTTGTCCAACTAATGTTGTTATTTGATTTTTTTCAATGCTTAATGATGGCAAATCGAGTATATCTTTGAATTTAACATCTTTAAATTGGAACATATTCATTCCTCCTCTACAATTCCTAATTCTGCTATTAATTCTATCAGGTATTTTTTTGTTTCTTTTAATTCCATTTTACCTTCTTCAGTAATTCTGTAATATTTTCTTATTTTACCTTTGACTTTTTCATTATAGTGATTAATCAATCCATCTTTCTCAAGATTGTGTAACAACGGATATAATGTTCCTGGACTTAATTTATATCCATGTTTTGATAGTTCTTCTAGCATCCAACTTCCATATATGGGTTCTTCTTGGGCATGATGTAATATGTGTAAACATATAAAACCTTGAAATAATCTTTTACTTATACTGTTTTGCATATCATAGCTCCTTATATCATTTTTCATTATCGTATTTCGATATCGTATACTGTTATTATAATATTAATAATTTGTATTGTCAATATTAATATATTATTAGACACGGATTGGTTTTCAAAGAATAAGCTACGTCTACACTAAAAAAGACCCTTTTTTAAGGGGTCTTTAATATTCAAACGTAGCTTCTACCATAGCTACAATGGTAAGTTTACCTGATTGAACAGGTATACCGCCATCTTTATATACAGCGGATTCATAAGGTTTCATTTGATCTCTACTAGTTTTTTCAATAACTTTTACCGGTCGTGGATTAATATCAGCATTAAGTGTCATTCCTATATTTTCTGCCTTATCTTGTGCATTGATAATTGATAATTCTAATGCATCTTCGTAATATTTTTCTGGCTCATCAACAGTAAAGTTAAGTCCTTGTTGATAATTAACACCGTTTCTTACTGCATTTTCCATAATCATTCCAACTGAACTTAGATCAGTAACTGTAACCTCTATTACATGCCTTACTTCATAACCTCTAAAATCTTGTTTACCTTCAATATAATCATATTGAGGTACTACAGTGTATTGGATAGTCTTAATATCTGTTTGACTTACTCCATCATCTAGAAGTCCTCTAATAACCTGGTCCATAATTTTCTTATTTTCATCTTGGGATGTTGCTACATTTGGATCTTTCGTAATAACACCAATCTTAATAATAGCGGTATCTGGCTCAACATCTACTCTACCAATACCTACTACAGTTATCAATCTGTTATCAGATTTATTAACTTTTTCGGTGTAATAAACAGGACGTCTGTGATAGTACAATTCTGGTATCATACTGTTCCCTCTAAATATATTTGTTCTATATATATTATGTTTAGATAAGCAATAAGTTACTATTGGTGAGTAGAAATTACTTTAATAGTCTTCATATAAAAATTGCAACCGTTAAGTAATAAATTAAAAGGTTCTCTCACAATTCATTTTTATGAATAATGAATTACGAGAAAACCTATATTAATTATATTCATCTATTAAACTATCTATTTCTTAGTAATATATCCTTCAGCTGTCAATAACTCCGCAATCAAAACTGCTCCACCAGCTGCACCTCTTAAAGTATTATGAGCTAAACATACGAATTTGTAATCATATAAATTATCTTCTCTGAATCTACCTACTGTTACGCCCATTCCATTTTCATAGTTACGGTCAATTTTTGTTTGTGGACGATTATCCTCTTCCATGTATTTCATAAATTGTTTTGGTGCAGATGGAAGTTTCAATTCTTGTGGTCTTCCTGAATAATTATTAATTATTTCAATAACTTCTTCAACCTCAGGTTTTTCTTCAAAATTAACTGATACAGCTGCCAAATGTCCGTCCGCTGCTGCAACTCTTATACATTGTGCAGATATTACTGGTTTAGTTGATGCTACGATTTTATCATTTTCAATTGTACCCCAGATCTTCATTGGTTCCTGTTCACTTTTTTCTTCTTCTCCACCGATATAAGGTATTACATTATCAACCATTTCAGGCCAACTCTTAAATGTTTTTCCTGCTCCTGATATAGCTTGGTAAGTACATACATTAACTTCTGTTGGTTTATACTTCTTAAGTGCATTAATAACAGGTACATAACTCTGGATTGAACAGTTAGGTTTCACTGCTATAAATCCTCTTTTTGTTCCAAGACGTTTTCTTTGGACATCTATAATCTTTAGATGTTCATCATTTATCTCAGGTATCACCATCGGTACATCTTCTGTCCAACGATTAGCTGAATTATTAGATACAACAGGTATTTCAACCTTCGCATATTTTTCTTCTAATTCACGTATTGATTTTTTATCCATGTCTACAGCACAAAAAACAAAATCAACCATGCTACTTATTTCTTCAACATTAGATGCATCTTTCATAGTCATATTTGCAACTTTTTCTGGAATATCTATTGCTTGCGCCCAACGCCCTTTTACTGCTTCATCATATGTTTTACCAGCTGATCTTGGACTTGCTGCTAGACATGCTATGTCATACCAAGGATGTTCATGTAATAATGTAATGAATCTCTGACCTACCATACCAGTAGCACCGATTATACCAACACGTAATTTACTTTCCATAATTTATTACCTCACTTTTTAGTCTTTTTCATTGATTTTAAAAAATATATCTTATATAATGAATAAACATTATTAATCATTTGTCTTTCTAGCATATACATTTGTTTTTGCTATGCGTAGATTTTATCACGATTTTAATAAAAAATCAAGTCTTTTGCTAATTTATCTCTGTATTTTATTAAAGTATTGTTATCTTATAATATATATATATTCATATATAGCAAAAAATCACTAAAAACAATTAGTGATTTTTTTTTATTACGCATGAACATTTGTAGTTGTTATCTTACCTTCTACTTTACTAAGATTTTTAATCTTAAGTGTAGGATTTTTTACTTCATATTCATCTAATATCTTTTCTAGAATTTTAAATTCATTCCTCTTCATTACTATTTCAACCTTATGTCTTCTATCGCCATGCATGCCACGAGCAAGGAAATTATTAACTGTATATCCTTCTCTTCTAAGCTTTTCTGCGACTTTAATCATCTTGTCTTTGTTACTTAAAAATAAATCCACTTCAATAATTCCTAGAGCCAAACGCTCCTCAATCTTTCCACCTATAAACACACCAAATGTTCTACCAAATGCATATGCTATTGTATAATGAAATCCACCTGAACTAGTAACCTTCGTAAGTACTGATGCAAAAATAATTGCATCTATAAATACTAAAATGTATACTGGGTTCATGATTTTTTTTGAAATCAATATTGTTTTAAGTGTAGCTAAAATATTAGTAAGAGAGGTGATTATGAATAATCCAACTAAAGTCAATATGAGTTCTTGTGTCATATCGCCACCTCCTTATATATTTTCTCATTAAATGAGAATTTTAATGTCATTAAATATGATGTAGTTCCTGTTAATAATATGTATATATTATAAAAATTCTATCAGCCGCGGAATTCTATAGATAAATATATCTTTTCAAAATATTTCTTTCAATATAAAAAGACCAATATCGCTATTAGTCTTTAATAATCAAATATTAAAATTTTATATAAAACAAATACATCTTATTAGCATTTTTACATTTACATAACTTTAATAACTTTTTGCATTATAACACATTTTAATATAAAAAGCAAACGTTTTCCAAATTAATGTAGTATTTTTTTATTTTCAATGCTAACATTATTAGGCATGTGCTAATTCTGGAAATCTAAAAGGTTTAGTTATATTATTGTTGAAATTCTTAACAAATAATGTCGTATCATTCTCTTCTAATTTATTTATCTGTAAGTCTTTCATTGTCAGATCTGGTGTGAAATTAAAAATAACTTTTGTAACATTTTTAGTAGCTATATGAAGAAGCACCTTTTCTAAATCTATATTTTTATTACTTAAGATATCATATATCTGTAATACATTATCTTCTATACTATATATTACAATCATATCATCTTCTTCAAGATAATATATATCATCAGTAAAAACATATAGCATATAGAAAAGTAACAGCCCTTGTGTATTTCTTATACCAAAGTCATTTGATATGTATGTTCTAGTTTTAGATAATCTTCTAATGATATTCATATCCATCTTATCTGACATACTCAATTTTCTTAACTCAGAATTCTTTTTGTCATTATTATATGTATAATAGGTAACAAACGAGTTTTCTTCAAGAGGGCTATAACCACATTTTTTATAGAATTCATTAGCATGATCATTACCAAATAAAAATATGAAATCAGCTTTATTCTTGTAATCATCATCAACGTGTTTCATTAATCTTCTAGCAAACCCTTTATTTCTGTAATCTTTATGTGTCATTACCGTTCCAATCTGAATGACACTTAACTCTTGACCTTCAATTATTATTGACATCTCATTAACCGAGACATTGGAAATAACTTTGTCTCCATCTACAAAAGAATAAGGAATATATTTATCATCCCAGAACTTTTTTTCATACCAAGGTTCAAAATCAACACCAAATGTTTCTTTTGCAAGTTCATTAAAACTTAATCTTTGAAAATCATTATCTTTATAGTTCTTTATGAATCTTATTTCTCCCATAAAAATCTTTTCTCCATTCATTTGATTTTAAACACCTATGAAATATTGTTTCACTACTATATAAGCAATTCAAATATATATACAGTTAGAATAGCACTTACAGCCACTTTTATTAAGCTTTTATCAAAATATGCTACGACTAATGCAGTTAAAAGTCCTGCTACCGCAGAATATATGTGTTTAGTTGAATAAAGTATGCTAGGAAATGTCATAGCTCCCAATACCGCATATGGTACATAACTTAAAAAAGAACAAAGGAACTTTGACTTGATTTTACGTTTAAAAATAACTAATGGTGCTACTCTCGGAATATATGTAACCACTGCCATAATAAGTACTGCAATAAATTGATTGGTAATTGTCATCTAATCCTCCTCCTTTGGAAACAAAAGTGCACCAATGGATGACGCTATTATTGTTGCTATAATGATTCTCCATCCAGAAGATATGTTGACGAAAATTGGAATCCATGTCAAAATGCAGTTGACAGTTACAGCTATAGCAACAACCATCAGAGCAGGTTTTGATTTCTTGGATTCAGGAACTATGAGAGCTATAAACATGGCATATAATGCGATACCCATAGAGTTCTGTACACTTTCGGACAGAACAGAACATGACATTGCTCCAAGTGCAGTTCCTAGTCCCCATCCAAGAAATGGTCCCGTTATAAGACCTAACATATAAAGGAAAGATATATTCCCTTTTTCCATTGCCGCTAAAGTAAATGTTTCATCTGTAATTCCAAAAGATATCAAGCACCTCTTAAAAATACTCATAGGTTTTTTAATTTTTTGTGATAAAGCTAATGACATAAGCATATAACGAATATTAATAACAAATGTAGTTACTCCAATTTCCAGATAAGATGCTCCTGCTATAATTAGTCCAGTTCCAGCAAATTGTCCAGCTGAAGTAAGGTTCGATAATGAAATGAAAATAGTCAACCATATAGGTAATCCACCTGTTACAGCCATTAACCCAAAAGTAAAAGAAACAGGTACATAGCCTAATGCTATGGGCATTCCTTTCTTCAATCCATCATAAAACTCATTATTGGTTATATATTTATGTTGTGATTCATTGTAATCTCTTGTCGCTACGTATTCTTTCAGTTTTCTCACCTACCAGTTATATAACAATGTCGTTTAATTGTATTTATTGTAACAATATATATAATAATAGATGAATAATATTTGTCAAGATTTTCCCGGCAATTTATGAATATTTATTAGATTAGTTGTTTAATATAGCTAAATCATTTTTTTGTTTTATCAAATCTTGGAATTCTCGGTCAAGCGACATATATCGTTCTTCTTGTTCACTTGATATACTTAATTCCCCTAATACTTTTGCTATGCGATTATTAATAATAATTAATTTTTCCTTATAATTTTTATCCTCTGGCATATTAATACTATTCGTTTTCTTTTCTTTTTTTGTCATATAATCTGTAAAAGATTCTTCTTTTCTATTTATTTTACCATCTTCAAAAACTAATACTTTATTACATAATTTTTCTAATAAATACCTATCATGAGAAACAATAATTATCGTTCCTAAATAATTTGCTAAAGTCTTCTCTAGCATTTCACGACTATGAAGATCTAGATGGTTGGTAGGTTCATCAAGTATAAGAACATTATTTTCCATCATTATCATATGTGCTATCTTAACTCTAGTCTTTTCTCCAACACTTAAATGTTTAATTTTTGTATTTATCATTTTGTTGGTGAAACCCATGTTAGCCAACAATGTTTGAAGTATACCCCTTTTTGTAAAATCATCTATATCAAAAAATTGTAATACCGTTTTATCTATATTCATTTCGCCTACATCTTGGCTTAGATAAGCTATCTTTGTTGATGGACTAACGTATATTTTCCCTTGTTCTAGTTTTAATTCATTAAGAATAGCTTTTATAAGTGTAGTTTTACCACAACCATTTTTGCCATATACTCCAATTTTTTCACCTGATTTAATGTAAAATGAACTTTCTTCAAATAAAAATTCACCGTCAAATGATTTAACAATATCTTTTGCTTCAAGTACTTTACTACTTTTGGAGTTGTTAATAAATTGGAATGTTATTTTCTGTTCTTCTTTCGGCTTTTCTATTCCCTCGAATTTAATTTTCTCTAGCATCTTAATCTTTGATTTTACTTGTTTATCTCTTTTCTTGACTTTAGCTCTACGTTTTTCTTTTAGTCCAAATTTCTCTTTTTGCCCATTTGTTTTTGTTGAGTCTCTATGTCCTTTTTCAGCCCAATACTTTAATCTATTTATTTCTCTATTAATATTTTCTTTTGTCTTTTCTTGAACTTCATATTGATGTAACCTTGTTTCATACCTTTTCCTCTTTTCATTATAATAATCAGAATAATTTCCTTTATATGAATATGCTCTTCCATTATCAATCTCAATGACTCTATTACAAATTTCATCCATGAAATATCTATCATGAGATATAATTATAACGGTTCCTTGAAATCTTGAAAGATTGGTTATCAACCAATTCACACCTTCATAATCCATATGATTAGTTGGTTCATCTAGTATGAGTAGACCTGGTTTTTCCGACCATATTTTTGCAAGTGCAAATTTTGTCTTCTCTCCTCCACTAAGGTTATTTAGTCTTATGTTGTTGAATTCTTGTATTTTATCTGTTCCAAGTTTTTTTGATGCATATATAAAATTACTTATATTTATTTTATCTTTGCTTATTAGCATATTATTGAACTCATTTTGTGAGTAATATGTTGACTGATGTAAATAACCTATTTTCACATTTTTTTTATGCCAAATCAATTGTCCTTCATCTTGTTTCAGCTCACCAGTTATAATATTGGCAAGAGTTGTTTTACCAGCTCCATTATTGCCTACTATAGCTATTCTATCTAAATCCTCTACGTGAAAATTGACATCTTCTAATATCACTCTATCTTTAAATTCTTTTTTTATATTTATACCTCTTAATAATAAAGACATATAATCTCCTCCGTCCATATTTATCTATCAAAGAAGCAATGTCTTTATACATAACTTTATAATCTAACTTCCTAGTAAATATTTCACTACAATAATTAAAAAAATATATTGAATTATTATTTTACTGCTTCAAATATAATACTTATAAAAGATTATAAGTAAAATCCAATAAAATCATATAAAACAAAAAGCTGTAGATTGAATTAGTTCAATCTACAGCTATATATCCTCATTAATCATACCAGTTATCTCGTATCTAACATATTACTGATATTTAAATTTGAATGTAAAGCAGACAAATAATAGTTTATCTATTATAATATTTCAAACTAGTTCTTAGCTATAAAAATGCATAAAGATACTGTCTTTCTCTGATATAACAATGTTACTTGTTAAGTCTAAACAATACTCATACACTTATTAAATTATTTCTTATCTAGCTAAAAACATAATATTCATCTTTTTCTCCTTTTCATTCATTGATTATTTACTAACCTAATATTAGCAATGTATGTTACATTTGTCAAGTTATTATACTTTAATTTTTTAATTTATACAATAACTGACTACTTGCAGTCTAAACTCACCATCTTCAGCTTATATTTAAAAAACTGTAGATTGAATTAATTCAATCTACAGCCATATATTCTCATCAATCATATTAGTATTTTAATATAATATCTTTATATTGATTTATCATGAATAACATTTTTTACATTTATTTCAATATATTAAATAATTCATCCTCTTACTAAAGCATCATCTATTATTTGTAAGAAATATTCCTTTTGGGCATCTTCATGATCTATATACCATTTCTTGGCTTTTTGCAATAATCTATCTCTAGTTTGTGATTTTTCAAGATAACTTAGGAAAACGGTAATAGTCTCCATATTACATTCTTTATCTTCATACTCGACATTAATGATTTTTTCTATCAAATCATTTTTTTGTTCCAATATTTTTTCTCCTATATCATCAGAAAACAGCTCTTCATATTGTGTATTATTGGAACTAATCTTATTAAAACATCTATTAATAGTATCGCATTGATAATTTATAGTCTTTTCTATACCAACTATCTCTTCATCCAGACTACAACCGATACTCAATAAATATTTTAATGAATAATTACCTGTTATATTATTATAATTTTCTTTTATAAGTTCATACTCTTGTGTATATCCCATGGATTGTGGCGGTGAACAATATCCATATGTAAGAAATTCATAACTTCTAATTAGCTTATTATTATAAATTTCATACCAGTCTTCTCCGAATTGTGATATTCCAGTACCATAACCTTTGCATATAGGTTTAACAGAAAAACATTGTTGTTTACTCATATAATTTATATTTATTTCACTATCCGATCTATTAAGCCAAGAGTAACCGTCAAGATAAGTACCTTTATCGTCGTATAACAATATATATATATTATACTTACAATTACCAACAAGTAATGAATATTTTTTATTATCAATTTCTAATTTATATTCTTTATAGTTATATTTTTTTTCATTTTCACTATTATAATTATCTATATACTTCATAAATTCTTGCTTTGACAATGACATTACATTATTAATACCAATACCACCAAACCACTGATTCATCAAAATCAATTGGTTTATTCTATTGTATATTATCGTAATTAAATCATCTTCTTCATAACTAACATATTCATTCATAAACAAATAGGCATCTACATATTTATAATTATCTAGAAGCCAGCTATATTGCTTATAAGCTAATTTCAATATATTTTTTTCAGTTATATCATTTTCAATTTTATTTGAAATTTGTTTTATTTTATTCTCTATAGAAGAAGAATCCACTTTTTTATAATCAATTGATTTTGTAGTTGTATTTACCAAGATAAATCTGTCTCTGTCCCATTTATATTTATTATACACATAAAAATCTCTACCTCTATTGAAGGAACTAAAACAATCATTTTTCATTGGAAAATCATTAGAACAATTATTAAAATAACTACTTATATATGGTTCTTCATTAAACATCAATCTTACTATTTTTTTGTTCTTGTAAGTAAAAAATTCATAATTATAATATTCATCATCATCGACTTGATACCCAATATTAAAATCCAGAATGTCATCATTAGTATAATCTTTAGTTAATATTTTAAAATCTTTAGATATTATTAGATTATCATTTATTGAAGCTCCTAAAGATATTTCATCTATAACTCTATCATCATTTATAATTTGTATAGAAAGTTTACCGCTATACTTATTATCTCCGATATCTTTTCCCTCATTTAATACAACTTTTATTATTTCTTCTACCCCATCTTTATCTAAATCAACCCGTGACTTAGTGATTTCCATATGTGCCATAGTTGCTTTATTATCTGCAAAATTATCATTTGTCTGTTGATTCTTCATGTCATCTTTAGAATTATTAATCTGAAAGCAATAGACATTTCTACTACTTCCAGTTAAAATTATTATACTGATAAGCAATACACTAAAGATTTTTCTCATTATTACTACCCTTCCTTTCTCAATTATCATTTCACATATGGCATATTTTTAATCGCTAAAACCTCCACCAATAACTTCAATACTTTCAGTTACATATACAAAACTACTATCATTCAATGATGCAATATAATTCCTTAAAGCAACTAACTCTGGATTAGTTACAACCGTTTTTATCATCATTTTTTTTCTTATTTTATAAGTTCCGACGCATGGGATAAAAGTAACTCCTCGTTTTAAGTCTTTATGTATATATTCTGTAATTTCCAAGAAATTATCAGAAATTATGTTAACGCAATATTCCCTCCTTGTTCCCAATATGATATAGTCTGTCACTTTACCAGCAATATAGATACATATTAACGAATATACAATACATGTTATATCACCATAGATAAGTGATGAAGATATTATACAGAAATTAAGTATGGTGAAATAAGTACCTATCGTTATTCCCTTTTTTTCTTTTAGGTACATGCCAACAATAGCTTCCGGTCCATTAGCTGCACCCTCCTTAATTATTAATCCTGCTGAAACTCCAAAAAACACTCCCGCCACTATTGCTGCGATAATCGGATCTGTACTAAACTCTGGGATAAAATTTCCTACGACTCCAATAAAAATAGTAAATATTGCAAAGCAAAAACCAGCATAAAAAACTAATTTCTTATTATATTTGAAATAAGACCATATGATAACCGGTAAGCACAGAGCTACTAAAACCAATTGTATATTTGCACCTGTCAATTTATTCACTACAGTTGCAATACCACCAAATCCCCCTCCTATTAAGTCATTAGGTAATAGAATCTGACTAAAAGCTGTTGCTGAAATCAGTTGCCCCACAATAATAATCAAGTAATGTTTAATCTTCTTTAGCATTTATGTGCTCCTTTATTGCAATAAGTCATCTATGGTATATATAAGTTCATCGTCATTATATTCATCATCATCTTGTTGATATTACTTCTTTTAATTCAACCAAATCATCTCTAAGAATTTTATTCTCTATTCCATTTTCAAACATCTCATCGTAAATATAGTTATCATCATTTCTACCAATTGCAAAATTATAATTTTCATCTTGAACTCTCCAGTTATACTGCTTTATTGGTGATTTATCTATTACATTTGTCACATGCCATAACTAAACCTATTATAACTATAATTAAGAATCCTATCTTTATTCTTATGGAATTCATTATAATCCGTATCCTACAAAAGCAATTATATTCATAGTTAATTCATTGTATTTTCATAATATTAGACCAATTTCCGACTTAGTTTGTTGAATAAATCATGTCAAATGCTGTAGACTTAATAACTTCAATATCATTCTACCACATAGGAAAATTATTATCTATATAGAACTTAATCTTTTTAGGTAAAATTTATTAATTCAGTGTTTTTGATTTATTAAAACCAATAGTATACTATTAATTCAAAAAAATGAAGGATAGAGAGTTAAACTTTTATACATTTTATACTTCAAAACTGGTAAATGAATAAAACAAATGGCATATGTCATATATCAGTATAATAGACAACTGCCATTTCACAAAGTAATTTATCTAATTATTTTTGCTCCAAATGGAATAAGAGCTAATCTAGCGAATTTAAAATGCTGAAGACCAAAAGGTATACCAACAATTGTTATACAATAAATCAATCCGATGGTAAAATGTCCAAGACACAATTCCCAACCAAATAATACTAACCATATTATGTTACCAACAAGACCAAAAGCACCGAAATTACCCAAATCAACTTCTGAGCCAAATGGCCATAGAACCAGATTGGATATTTTAAAACACTGCCTTCCAAATGGAATAAATACTATAGTGATACATAGTAGTATTCCTGCCAAAAACCAACAAATTGAACTAATAAGTCCACCGAAAATTATCCATATAAAATTACCCAGAAATTTCAATATGTCATCCCCCTTCCAAGTATATTAACAATCTACTATATCAGTATAAAATATGTCAGTTTTTTTGTAAATGTGAAAACAATTAGATTTTAATTAGTAATGTTAAGCTATATTAATCATTTTATAATTAAAACGTATATTAAAAGTCATATATAAATAAAAACATTATATTTTCTATATACATATTTTTTAAATAATATAATATAAATATATTAACTATTCTACAGGAGAAATAATATGATCGTAACCCCTGATTTACATACTCTTGATTATTCTATTAAATATGGTGTGAAATGTTTTGAATTAGTAGCTGAACCTGTTAAGCAAGAAATATTACCTGGTGTTTTTATGAATGCATGGGGATATAATGGTTCTACACCAGGACCGACAATCATAGTAAATAGTGGTGATAATGTTAAGATTAGAGTCTATAACAAATTACCTCAACCAACTAGCATACACTGGCATGGACTAAATATACCCAATGATATGGATGGTGTCCCTGCTGTAGAACCATCTCCACGAATAGACCCCGGTAGTTTCTTTGATTATGAGTTTTTGATTACTAATCCACCTGGTACTCATATGTATCATTCTCATTATAATACTGTTATGCAAGACACCATGGGATTAAAAGGCGCTTTTATAATTAAAAATAACACGACAGAAAATATCCAAAAAGATTATTTTATAATGCTAGACGAAGTTAATCTAAAGCATCTACGAAAATTTATTGTTAAGAAAGGTATTTATAACATTAATCCATTTACCATGAATTCTAATTTCTTTTTTATGAATGGACGTTGCTTCCCTTACACCTCCCCCCTTCTTGTAAAAAAAGGTGACAATTGCAGAGTTAGATTTGGAAATATTAGCCTTAACAATCATCCTATCCATTTTCATGGACATCAATTTGCAGTAACAGCAGCAGATGGTAATCCAATCCAAAAAGAAAATCAAATCATTAAGAATACTATTTTAGTAGCATCCGGTGAAACATGGGATATAGAATTCAACTGCAATAATCCAGGTTTGTGGCCTCTACACTGTCATCTAACTCAGCATGTGTCTAATAATTTGCAACTTCCTTTTGGAGGAATGGCAACTTCTGTGAATTATATAGGTTTTAAGGGTAAAGCTGCTAATCCTGTTCCTTGGTCGTTTGTGAAATAATTGAAGAGCTACTTTATGTGTGTTGAATTGCATAAAGTAGCTTTTTAACTTTCCAATTTTCTAAAAAAACATATTATGTAATATCTAATTATATTTTATTTTTTACTATAGTTTAATGTAGACATAATGTTTCCTACAACATTTACTGTTTTAATGTTTTCACTTTGATATTTAGTTGCATAATAAGCATTTAAATGTTTTTCAATATTTTCTCTTACTTCACTTTCACTAATATCATCATTATAATAGTTAGAAAATTGAGTAAAGAAATATGCTTGTTCATTATCATGAAAGTTTTGTTTATTATTTATCATTTCATCTTTATACTCATATTGCTTATCTGTTCCAAAACTTTTAACTTTATAATCCAAAGTCATTTCTTCCATAATTAAACGCCTACTCTCAGTATTAAAGTGGCTATATTCAGAAATAAGATTGCTAAACCCTTCTTTTAAATCATCTGGTACAAGTGTATCATTTAAACGTTTTAATGCCACTTCTGATGCTTGAGTATAAGCAACTGATTCTATTGAATATCCTCTATATCCATCCATACTATTTAGTTGGTCCAATGCATTAGTTATCTTTTTTAAGCATTTCTCAATCTTTTCTACTTTTTCTGCCTTTACTCCATTCTCTTTTAAATAATTATTAAATATATTCCATTGGTCTTCTGAATTATTTTCAAATTTACTTTTACTACCATTTATTGCTTTGGCACTCAAAGGTCTTTTAAAATAATTCTCTGTCCTATATTCTTCGGATAGTAGCTTAACATTAGTATTATTTATATTAGTAGATTCATATAACTGATTAGCATAAATGTTTTTTTCTCTTGCTTCTTTTAAAAGAGACTTACCTTGTTTACTAATTAAAAGAGTCACGTTATCAATCATTTCATTACTTGTATTATTGTTTTGTTTGTTTGTTCTTATGTAACTGTTGTTATAATTATAGTAAATATCAAAATCATTATTATTTATTTTCATATAATTCTCCTATATCATGCTCAAAATATTAAATCAACATACCATTGATATCGGAATCTTTTATAAATTATCAATATATATAAGTTAATTTTTTTATTAAAATTAACATTTTTAAATATTACTATATAATTCAATTATTATATTACTTAACACTATTTTTTATAAAAATATCATTTTATACAGTTAACAATATAACAGAAAGCTACTTTATGTGCATAACGTTAATAAAGCAGCTTTTTTAATAACTATTCTTAAATTGAGTAATAATGATATATATGTAGTCTATCTCAATACATTTAATTTCCTTAATAATTTTATACAATCTCTATAACCTGATAAATACATGTATTCATATACATATGTAGTTTTAAACGATTCTTTATCAATATAATTTCTTACAAATTTTTTATTCTCATCACTTAATGAATTTATTATTCTATTAAATTCATCTTGCAAATCATTCAAGTAATTTTCTGTTTCTTTATATCTAATATCAGTTTGTGTAAATTCCCTATAAGTTAGTATTTGCATTTGTAATAAAAAATCATTAAAAAGTTTCTCAAAATCTTCCATATAATTATACCTCCTATTATTGAATTGCTATCCAAAACAGGGTATAATATATTTACCTCTATTTAATGATAGCGGTGTTTATGGAAGTGGTGAATATTGTTTGCTCGACATCTACACCACTTCCTATTTAATTATCATCAATCAACCGAAGAATAGCTTTTCTTATTGCTTTTGATCTAGATATATTATTAACATTACAATATTTATCTAATTTATTCAAAGTTTCTGTATCTAGCCTAAACCCAACCCTTACTGGCATTGGTTTATCAGTCGGTCGACCCATTTTCTTCTCCGTCAAATATTCACCTCTCTTTGCTCGACATTATTATTTTATACTTTTGTCGAACAAAAGTCAAATTAATTAATAATTATAAATATAACAAATAAAAAGTAATACCTGTAATTGTGTTCAAATAAATGTATCGTATAAAAATTCTCCATTTACACATATTATTATTAATAATCAAAGTCCACCAAGACAAGGAAGATTCCTAATGGAAACAATACTTTTAATAATAATATTACAATTACTCTACGTTCCCCTTCTTACAATGAGAACTATTTTTATGGTAAAAAATAATAGTATAATAGCATCTGTATTTGGTTTTTTTGAAGCAGCAGTATATATATTTGGTCTATCACTTGTTATTAGTGGTAATCAAACCTTCTTGACTATGTTTATCTATGCTCTTAGCTTTGGAGTTGGAATATTCATTGGTAACCTAATTGAAAAGAAATTGGCCATTGGACATATAACTTACAACATAAGTCTAAAACATGAAAATCAACTGTTTATTGATAAACTAAGACAATCAGGATTCAGGGTTACAGTTTTTGAAGGGAAAGGAAACGGAGGTAAGAGATACCGCTTAGAAATTCTAATGGACAGGCATAAAGAAGATACGCTATGGGAATTGGTAAAAATGTATGAACCTAATGCCTTTATTATTTCTTTTGAACCTAGAAAATTCAAAAGAAGATATAGTAAATTGTTAAAATAACAAAATATGCTATAGCCTTGCATTTAAAATAATTTCTTTTAATAATAAGCTACTTCTATTTTTAAAACATTTAGAAGCAGCTTTTTATTATAACATTTTCTTGATATAAGATATTACAACTGATTGTTTACTAATCTAATATTTTTTAATGGCTATTCTGACTTTCCTGTTATCTAATAAAATGTCTCTACTACTCATACTATTAACCAAACAATTACTCAATGTATCAGCCAATACTTCATTTATAATATAATCCCTATATTCATCAACAGCCCTATTGATCTCTGCATCATCAGAAATGATTGCTACATCAACCTTTTGTTCTAAGCTATAATCAAGTTCCTTTCTGAAAACTTGAAAATGTCGTATTATGTCTCTAACATATCCTTCTCTTTTTAATTCATCACTTATGACAGCTGATAATCCTACAACTAAATCTTCTTCTCTCGCCGTAAGAACATTTTCTTTCGCTTTGGACTGTTTATTGAAATACTCTACGGGTAGAGAATTGTTATAACCTTCTAGATATATTTTATCTCCGTTATCATATTGTCTGACTAATTCATCCATATCATTTGATTCAATATTATCAAGCAACTTTTTGACCTTAGGTAGTTCTTTGCCTAATTTGGAACCTGCTTCCTTGAAATTTAGAGAAAGATATTCTTCTTGCAACTCTTTTACATCTTTAACAAAAACTATTTTCTTAACATTTGTCTCACCTAAAACCACTTTATGGAATTTCTCAATAGCGGTCACATAATTATGATTTTCCAACACATATATCTTTTCTAACGGCTGTCTAACTTTAATTTGCTTTTCATTTCTTAATCTTAGAACTAGATTTATAACTTTTCTTGCTATATCAACTTCATTAATTATCTCCTCGTTATACAAATCACTGTTATAAACCGACCAATCAGATAAATGCACTGACTCCTCAGCATCATTTTCCATTTTTCTAATACAACTCTGCCATATATACTCAGTCAAAAAAGGTATGACAGGTGCCATTATTTTTACAACTGTCTTCAGGGCAAAATATAAACATTTATAAGCATTTAATTTACTATCATCGTTATCTGCTTTCCAAAACCTTCTTCTATTCACTCTTATATACCAGTTAGAAACATCATCTATAAAATTCTCATAAGTTTTTATTATTAGAACAGTATTATAATCATTATAGGCTTCTGTACATGTCTTTATGAATTCTTGGGTTCTAGACAACAACCATCTATCCATGTCATCTAGAGATGATAAACTAGCTGTATCCATTATTATATCTGGTTTATCTATTGATGCGTACATATTAAAAAAAGCAAATACATTGTATAGATTAAGTATTTTTCTCTTAGCTTCATTGCCTGAATTGTAGCCAAATCTTACTTCATTATTGACTGACGTTCCTGCAAAAAGGTAACGTATACCATCAGAACCTATTTCCTCAGCAGCTTCATCAAATTTTATCATATAACCTGTTTTTGAGAATCTGGTACCATCTTCAGCTACAACCATGTTGTAAGCTAACACTTTTTCATAAGGAGCTCTTCCTTCTAGAACAACACCCATATATAACATGGAATAGAACCATAATCTTATCTGTTCTCTCATCTCAGTTACCCATTCAATTGGAAAATATTCCTTCCATTTTTCCTTATTTTCAAAATACCCTAGAGTTGTAAAAGGTACAATTCCAGCATCTAACCAAACATCTCCTATATCTGGTACTCTAGTAACTTCTTCACCACATTCTGGACAGACAATCTTAACATCATCTATCCATGGTCTATGAAGTTCTGGCAGTTCAGCTTTTCTAAGAGCTCTTTCCATTAATTCTTTTTTAGAACCTATTACAGTCAGCTTACCACAATTGTTACATACGTAGAATGGTAAAGGTAATCCATAAAATCTTTTTCTTGATATATTCCAATCACTCATATTGCTTAACCAATCTATCATACGTTTTTCCATATGCTCAGGTGTCCACTTAACATTTTTAGCTGCTTCAATCAACTTAGGTCTTACTTCATCACTTTTTATATACCATTCCTTTACTAATCTATATATAACCTCAGATTTACAACGCCAACATATAGGATAACTATGCTCGTATTCCATGATTTTAAACATTTTATTGTCATCAGCTAACCTATCAAAGACTAGTTGTGTTGTATCTTTTATAGATTTTCCTGTTAAGAAATCGAAACCATCCAAGAATAAACCCGTTTCATTTACAGGCTGAATATGTGAAAGTCCTAATTTCTTCCCTAATTCATAATCTTCTTCTCCACATCCAGGTGCTATATGAACTATACCTGTACCCTCACCTGCATCTACATCTTTCCATGGAACGATTTCGTGTTGTATATTTTTTTGCTGTTCCATATTAGGGAAACATGTTTCATATTCTGATCCTAACAAATCAGATCCTTTTATAATTTCTACTACTTTTTTATTGAAGTCTTTCAATACGCCTAGAGCCTCTTTAGCCAGAACTAACTGCCTATTATCTTTGTTAATTTCTACGATACAATAATCTATTTCTGGATTTACCGCTAAAGCCACATTGGCAGCTAATGTCCATGGTGTTGTTGTCCATACTAGCATATCGTAATTCTTACCAATAACCGGTAATCTAAAGAATACTGATTTATGAGTTACTTGTTTATAAGAACCTGACATTTCATGAGCTGAAAGTGAAGTCCCACATCTTGGACACCAAGCCATTGGTCTATTATACTGGACAATCCAACCTTTTTCATGACATTTTTTTAGGAAATGCCATATGCCTTCAATATTATTGTCTCTATGAGTATAATAGGAATTTGACCAATCCATCCATTGACCTAATCTTTTTGACTGTTTAGTTATTGTCTGACTGTATTTATTTATTCGTTCAATACATTTGTTAGTGAAATTATCTAATCCATACTTGACAATATCGTTTTTAGTTGCAAATCCTAATTCTTTCTCTACTTCAACTTCAACCCATAATCCCTGAGTATCAAATCCATTCCTATAATGACATGAATATCCATTCATGGCTTTGTATCTTAAAAAAATATCTTTAGTGGTTCTCCCCCATGCATGATGGACTCCCATAGGATTATTAGCTGTTATTGGTCCATCTAGAAATCTGAATATCTGGTTGTTCCTATTTTTATTCTGTAGTTTATGAAAATAGTCTCCATCTTCCCACAATCTTAGTATGTCATGTTCCATGGTCACAAAGTCTAATTTTCTGTTATCTTCTTTTTCACTATTGCACATAATATTCCTCCTTTTTTTGTGACTAGGAACGCTTCATATGAACTCTAATACCTAAATAAAATTTTTTATTTAAGTTATACGCAGTTGATTACAGGCATTCAAAAAGCCCCTACAGATATACTGTAGGGGCGAACTATGCCGTGTTACCACCCTATTTGTCTTATTAATAAGACCGCTCATTGAAGGTTCCATCAAACCCTGGTCTATAACGGGACCTCCCGTATTCGCTTACTTATTTTCAGCTAATAAGCTCAGAAGGGATTTAGTAAATACTGTTGTACTGATTTTCACCAAACATCAGCTCTCTAAAACAACTAATGTAATTACCATTTCTTCATCAGCGCTTTTAATATAGCGCTAATTATATCATGCATATCCATATGTGTCAAACAAATATTAATATTTTGATATAATTAAGCAATTAATAAAAATTAATTTATTTATTTAGTTATAATATATTATTTATTATGCAAAACAGTGCTAAATATTATTCATAAAAATCATTCATTAACTATTAGTCCATCTCAACAAAATATAATAAATATTATTTATTGTATATCATTGAATCTCAAAACATAAAATATTATTAATAATTATCTATTTTTTTAAAAATAATAAAATTATTATTGACATTTGAACAAAAAAGATTTAAACTGTTTATTAAATTTTATTGATTAGTAAGCTTTGACGAGAAGTAGTATTTGTAATTGGGATTCCAGAGAGGAGTAGTATGGTGAAATACTCTATGAACAATACAAAGAAGTAGTCTCTGAGCAATGAGAAGAAACCATATATTATGGGACTAGACCTCATCGGATTTCTCCGTTATCAGAATTAAAGTGCATGATATCATGAATTTAGGTGGTACCGCGGATAGTCTCCGTCCTATTATAGTTTTAGGATTGGGGATTTTTTATTACCTAATTTTAATATCTATTTAACGATACTCTTGAAAGGATGTGTTTTAATGTTAGACAAAAAATATAACCCAACAGAAACAGAACCAAGAATACGTAAATTCTGGGAAGAAAATAAAATATATGAATTTAATTTAGATGCCTCTAATGATATATACTCTATCGATACACCACCTCCAACTATAAGTGGTAAACTTCATATAGGTCATATATTTTCATATACCCAAGCTGAAATGATCGCCAGATACAAAAGAATGAGGGGATACAATGTATTTTATCCTTTTGGATTCGACAATAATGGATTACCTACTGAAAGACTTGTTGAAAATGAACTCAACATAAAAGCAAAAGACCTGCCACGAAGTGAATTCAATGATAGATGTCTTGAGATTATTGGAAAATATGAAAACGAATTCAAAGAATTATGGAGTTCTTTAGGTTTCAGCTGTGATTGGACCAGATCATACAAAACAATATCTCCCTTGTCACAAAGAATATCACAAAAATCATTTATCGATTTATACAAAAAGGGAAAAGTATACCTAGAAGAAAGTCCTGTTCTGTACTGCACCAATTGCCAAACATCTATAGCACAGGCAGAACTAGAATCAAAAGATGTAAAATCAACCTTTAACCATATCAAATTCTTTGTAGATAATGAGATACTGGAGATTGCTACAACAAGACCAGAACTACTCAACTCTTGCCAAGCAATTTTTATAAACCCTAAGGATAAAAAGAATAATCACTTCATAGGAAAAAAAGCTGTAGTTCCTTTATACAACTTTGAAGTTCCTATCATGTCCGATGAAAATGTAGATATGGATAAAGGCTCTGGTATGGTTATGTGCTGTACATTTGGTGATACTACCGATCTTGAATGGTACAAAAAATATAACTTCAGTTATAAAAAAACTATCAATTCAAAAGGTATTATAGATGACAATGTTGAATACATCAGTGGATTAACAATTAAACAAGCACGTAAAAAAATAATCTCCCTGCTTGAAGAAAACGGACTTCTCATAAAGAGTATCTCAATTAATCACAATGTATCAGTTCACGAAAGATGCTCAACAGAAGTAGAAATATTACCTTCCAAACAATGGTATATTGATATTTTAAGCTCCCAAGAAAAATTGCTAAGTCTTGCAGATGAGATCAATTGGTATCCATCACATATGAAAACAAGATATATCACATGGGTAAAAAATCTAAAATGGAACTGGTGTATATCAAGACAACGTTACTTCGGTGTACCCTTCCCTGTATGGTATTGTGCTGATTGTGGTAGAGTAATAATTGCAGACGAAAAAGAATTACCCATCAACCCGATAGAATCTCCCCCTAGCCATCCTTGTACTTGTGGTTCAACCCACTTAATACCTGAAACTGCTGTACTTGACACTTGGGCAACTTCCTCCGTATCTCCTCTTATTAATGGACATTGGAAGGAAAAAGATGATATAACAGACAGAATAATACCAATGGGAATGCGTACCCAAGCCCACGAAATAATACGAACATGGGCATTCTACACAATAGCCAAAACATATTTCCATCTAGGTAGAATTCCCTGGAAAGATATTATGATATGCGGTTTCGTATTAGCACGAAAAGGTGAAAAAATAAGCAAATCCAAAAAGAACTCAAAAACAGAACCTACTCAACTAATTATGACTCACTCTGCCGACAGCATAAGATATTGGACAGCATCAGCCAAATTAGGAACAGACACAACCTTCTCCATAGACGACCTGAAAATATCAAAAAGATTTATTACCAAACTATGGAACGCAAGCAAATTCTCACTAATGCACCTTGAAAACTACAACCACCAAAAAAGTGATTATATATTACCCCAAGACCAATGGATCATGGATAAACTAAACTCCACCCTACAAACAGCATCCAACTACCTAGACAACTACGAAATAGGTCTAGCCCGAAATACAATAGACAACTTCTTCTGGAACGACTATTGCGATAACTACCTTGAATTAGTTAAAGACAGACTATATAAACCAGAAATCCACGGCCACGATAACAGAAAATCAGCCCAATTCACAATATACACCACCCTACTTGGACTATTAAAGGCCTACTCAATATTCACCCCATTCATAACAGAAGAAATATACAAAAACTACTACCAAGAATATGAAAAAGAAATATCCATCCACCTACTGAAATGGGAAATAAAGAAATCCATCAACAAAAAATCCCTTGAACTTGGAACATATATAAAACAAATATTATCCGAAGCAAGGAAATACAAAACCGAACACTCCCTATCCATGAAACACGAACTAACCAAAATAATAATAACCCTCCCCACACCTTACCAACAAACCCTTACAAAAGTACTCCCTGACCTCCAAGCAGCAACCCACTCAAAAAGCATCATAATAAATACCTCAGAAACTTTTACAATACAGATAATATAATCATAATAAAAAATAAATTATACACCCACTAAATTCACCTTATATAATAACCCCCTAATCACTATAACCACATATCATTCACTAAATACTACTCCCTCAATATTAAAAAGTGTTATATGATTCGGTTTACGCTGACCTATCCTTCCCAAGGATTAAGGCAAGTAAAACGAATCATATAACACTTACTCATACTTCCGTTGTCATCCTACTATAACTAATTAAGCGCTAGAACCACACTTCCACTTCATTTAATATCCCAAAATTAGTCAAATCATAATGCAAAGGTGTCACCGTCACATATCCCTTATCAATATAATAAGAATCTGTCTCTTCATCATGCTCAACTTTCCTAACCCCTTCCAATCTGTAAACTACATTCTCTTTATCACTATCATCCTTCACATAATAATGACTATGTTGCACCTTTCCAATCCTGCAAACCTTAAGCCCCTTAATATCTTTCTTCTCTATAGGCGGAACATTAACATTCAACACTATATCATCCTGTAACCCATTAGTATCAGCCACTTCAATTATCTTCCTAACATACTTCGCCGCATTCTCATAAGAATATAATTCAGCATGCCACTCCGTAGAAACTGCTATTGCCGGAATATCACATAACGTAGCTTCCACTGCTGCAGAAACAGTCCCCGAATACAATATATCAGTTCCCAAATTATAACCAATATTTATTCCAGAGATAACCATATCCACCTTATCAACTATCTGATCTACAGCTATTCTAACACAATCCGCAGGTGTCCCACTAACTGAATACGCTTTAGATTTCAGACCAGGAAGTTCCACCTCATTAACAATCAAAGGTTCTCTTATCGTAATAGAATGACTTGTAGCACTCCTCTGATCGCTTGGAGCTACTATTACGATATCATGATACTTTTCTAATTCCTTACATAAAATATGAATCCCTTTCGCATGAACACCATCATCATTAGTAATTAATAGTCTCATAGTTATCCTCCTTCTACTGCTTATATAAATTTAGCTAGCCCTTTTATACTTTAGGACTAGCTATAATGTCTAACACTCTTTATCTATTAATTCTATCAACATATCTATATCATTTTCTACCATTTTCAAACCACCTCTAAAGAACTCGATATCAGTCAAATCAATACCTACACTCTGTCCTATACCAAAAATTGAATTCTTACCAGTTGATTTTAACAAAGTATCATATTTAGGTAAGAAGCTATCTCCTTCTTCCTCATACATTGCATATAACCCTTTTGCGAACAACAATCCAAAAGCATAAGGAAAATTATAATAATTTCTGTTAACATAATAATAATGCACTTTACTAACCCACGCATACGGATGATTATACTTATGGTCAAGAGCATCACCATAAGCTTCTTTCTGAGCATCTGCCATAAGCTCGCATAACATATCAACTGATAGAGTAGCGTGCTTACGTTGCTCAAACACAGCCTGTTCAAATAAGAATCTGCTATAAATATCCATTAGAATACCTACATATCTTAGAATTTGATCATTAAGTATAGCAAAACGTTTCTTATCGTCCCAATTGGCTAAAGCAGATTTTATAACAATAGTTTCACAGAAGGTAGATGCTGTTTCTGCAATAGGCATTGTATAATTCCTATTAAACAAACGCTCATCTTTCAAACAATGTCCATGATAACCATGACCAAGTTCATGCGCAAGTGTAATAACATTAGTGAGCGCCCCATCAAAGTTCAATAGAACACGGCTCTCTCCTATAGGAAGATTGGAACAAAATGCTCCTCCTCTTTTACCTGCTCTTGGCTCAACATCAACCCAATTTTTATCAAAAGCCATTTCGACATAATCAGCAAGTTTCGGATTGAATGATTTAAAATTGTCATGAACAATTTTCTTAGCTTCTTCATAACTGATTTTAGAAACATTCTCTCCTAATGGGGAATATAATTCATACCATGGAAGACCATTTTCATATCCCAAAAGCTCAGCTTTTTTCTTAAGATACTTACGAACAACAGGTAGAGCTTCTCTTATTGTTTCAAGTAATACATCCAGTATCTTACTATCCATTCTGGAATAGAAAAGTGTCATATCAAGTGGTGAAGAAAATCCTCTTAATCCAGTCTGTGTAATAGCTTCCCCTTTAATACCATTAAGGCATGCAGCCATAGGAAGTGTTATCTTGTCATAAGCCTTTATTTCACTCTCATAAGCACGTTTTCTTACATTCTTATCATGTGAATAAGCCATGTTTCTCACAGCACTAATTGGTATCACATCTTCTTCTAAACCATAAACTGCTGGTAATTCAACTTGTAGAGTAGACAATAATTGCTGATGCAACTTAGTCCAAGCTGATGAACCCGTAGTTTTCATCTTTGCTATTATACTTTCTGTGTCACTATCTAAACTGTGTTTATCATTCTCTACCATTTCAAACAATATGTATTTATGTTCTTGCAGATATTGTGTAGAAGACAAAACATTTTCTAATGCATCAATTTTACTCAAATACTCTTGAAACATAACTTCCAATTCTGTAACTACTGGTAACATAGTATCAATAACACTTAGTTTTTCAAGAGCAGTCTGATTAGTTGTATCTGTAGCTGATTGTAAACGTGAATAGGCTGCGTAACGATCAATTTTGAACTCTATTGATGTGAGGGTTTCCAATATATATGTAATTTTTTCAGTATCATTTAGTCTTGTATCATCAATCTCTTTCTGAAACCATTCCTTAAGTATTGTAGTCTCATCTTTTATTTTTTCTAGATCCTGTTCCATGTTAGGATCATCAAAAGATTTATAAAGCGATGTTAAATCCCAATGTGTACTCATAAATTTACTCCTTTCAATTTTACCCTTAATACATTTATTATAAATTACTGTACCAAATTTAGCTATATGTAATTTGGAATTTCATTGCTAGTTTCTATTTTTCCATTACTATAAATCTCATTTCATTATCTGGCATTTCCCTTACAAATGCTGTGACCTTAGAAAATCCAGCTCTTTCATATAAATTTATTGCTCTTTTGTTGAACTCTGCAACAGTTAATCTAAAATCATTATTATCAAATTTCTTCTGTGCATATGTCAATTCTCTTGATAAAAAATCATACCCTTTACTTTTACCACACAAGTCAGGTCGTAGACCTAACCCTATATCTATTAAATCTTTATTGGAATAGACATCATATTCATTGCCTGCAGGTACCTGAGCTGCATTTCCAAAACAGTAAAATCCTATCAATTCATTATTCATATCTAGAACTGCATAATAAGAACCGTCTAATAATTCCTCTATATACTCATTACTTCCATCTCCACTATAAATATTATATGGTTCTTCATAAATCCACTTAGATATGACTGCAGCATACTCGCGATTCATATTCACTATATTATAATCCATTAAACCCACTCCTATATATTTGGCTTGTATATATCATTGTATCACATCAATAATACTTTATGGCGATATTTTTATATCATATATCAGTTACTCAACTTCCCTACTTCAATATTTCATATAAGTAAGCTAATTTAAAGGCTTTATATAAGAAAAACAAATAAAAATTATAACCCTTTATTAGCATTCATACAATTATAGGTAAGAAAAATCGATTAAGTTAATAATTTCTTAATATCTTTATAAGAGTCTATCTATTATTAGCCATTAAAATTAGTAAAAGTAAGAACAACAAGGCTATACTCAATATAATATTTTAAGGAAAATAGAAAGTTTAACTATAATAGGTTGATAAGTTGTATAGAGGTTACCTCTAGTAATTTGTTATCTAATATAAATAAAACAAAATAAATATTATACTAAGTTAATTACTATGAAAACAAAGGAGATAAATTATGAGCGATTATGTACTAGAAGTCAGTGAACTGGAAAAATTATATGGTACTAAAAAGATAATCAGAAATGTCAATCTAAAAATCAAGAAAGGAGACATTTATGGATTTCTAGGTAGAAATGGTGCTGGAAAAACAACTACTATCAAAATGATACTGAACCTTTTACAAAATGATAAGGGAACCATAAAAATAGATGGTTATGATGTGAAAAAACAGTTCAATAAAGCTATCAGTAGAGTTGGTGCAGTAGTTGAAACACCTAGATTCTATACATATCTATCAGCTTACGATAACCTTAGATTAATAGCTAATCTACATCCTGATGTAACTAAAAAAAGAATATCAGAATTGCTTCATCTAGTAGGTTTGTCCAAAAGATCGAAAGATAAAGTAAAAACTTATTCTCTAGGTATGAAACAGAGGCTTGGTATTGCCAGAGCCCTATTAAATAATCCAAGCTTGGTTATACTAGATGAACCCACTAATGGACTAGACCCTCAAGGCATAAAAGAAATAAGAGAAATAATAAGTCAGTTGGCAATTGAACAAGATATAACTTTCTTGATTTCAACTCATCTGCTATATGAAGTGGAACAAATCTGTAATAAAGTTGCGATATTACAAGAAGGAGCAATCATTGCTGAAGGAGCTGTGAAAGATCTATTAGACAACAGATATGAAATTATAGAGATACATACTAAACCAACTAATCATTTACCTGATATACTTAAAAACATAACTTATATTAAATCAATTAATAAAATACCGAATGGATTAGAAATAACTCTGGAAAAAAGTCATTCAGGTAAACTTAATCAATTTCTTATATCCAATAATATAATAGTAGATTATGTTATACCAATAAAACCTTCACTTGAAGAATACTTTATATCTATTACACAAGGAGGCAATCACAATGCATAATATTGTTAAAAACGAACTTATCAAAATATTTAAAAGCAAAAGGATATATATTTTCATGGGGATACTGGTTTTGTTAGCACTTGTACCCTGCATCGGTAATTTAATATTTAATTCAGGTAATAATGAAGATATAATTGGTCAATTACTGCCAATTGAAACATTACAAATGTATTTAGAGATTTTATTGCCAATATTAATAACTGTTCTCGTTTCTGATATGTATACTGAAGAATATTCTAGCGGAACTTTAAAACTACAGATGATACACCCAATAACAAGAGGAAAATTCTTATTATCAAAAGTTATTGCTTTAGGAATCTCTATTCTATCACTACTGATTTTTGCTATGTTAACAACTTATCTATTTGGTATGTTATTTTTTGGATGGGGAGATTATTTCATGTTACAAGGCACAACATATTCAACTGGAGAAGGTATTTTATTAACTTTTAGCTCATACTTGATTTCGTCATTACCACTACTTAGTTTTGGTATGTTAATATTGCTCATAAGCATGAAGTTTCACAGTGGAAGTGCAACCGTAGGAACCGGTATAGGTATATTTCTTATTTTAACTTATGTTAATAAACTAATAAAATCTGTCAAACCGTATTTAATAACTAATTATTTTGATTTATACAGCTTATTAACTAAACCATTTGATTTTAATGAAGCTGTAACTTATGTAGGTGTACTTGCGATTTATGGAATTGGTTCATACATTATAAGCTGCTTTATATTTTCCAAAAAAGATATCCTATATTGATATTTGTTATTTATTAAAAGAGCTCAGATAATTTGTTGCTTTTATCTTATATTCCTATTCTGTAAAATATGCTATAATAGCAATAAATTATTTATAGGAGTGTTAAAGATGTTACAATATACAATATTAGTAGTAGATGATGAAAAAGAAATATGCAATCTCATAAAAGACTATTTAGTAAAAGAAGGTTTTAATGTCATCTTAGCATATGATGGTCAACAGGCAATAAACTATTATAAAGAATTCAATCCTATACTAGCTATACTTGATATTATGTTACCTATAATAGATGGAATGGAAATATGCAGATACATACGTTCTCAATCAAATATTCCCATATTGATGTTAAGTGCTAAAAAGACAGATATTGATAAAATATTAGGACTTGGGCTTGGTGCTGATGATTATATTACCAAACCCTTCAGTCCAAAAGAACTTGTAGCTAGAGTCAAAGCTCATATACGTCGTTATACTATACTATCCTCTCAGAAAACAAATCCAAGTATTCTTAAATATAATAATCTTGAGATTGACATAAAAGGATATAATGTATCTGTTAACGGTAATAAAGTGGATTTGGCTTCAAAAGAATTTGAAGTATTAAGTTATCTTGCTCTTCATCCAAACCAAGTGTTCACTAGAGAACAGATTTTTAATCATGTGTGGGGATTTGATGAATATGGAGACATTAATACCGTTACCGTACATATAAGAAGAATAAGAGAGAAAATAGAAAAGATATCATCTGAACCTATGTATATAAAGACCGTATGGGGTGTTGGATATAAATTTGAAGGAGTGGAATAATGAAATTCACGTTAAAAAGGAAAATGCTTGTTTCGTTTTCTGTTGTCCTTATAATACCTCCTGTATTAACCGTATTCTTACTATTCATTAATATATATAACCATATATCAAACCATAACATCAATGACTTGAATAACTTTCAATCAAGTAATTATACCTTTAACAATTGTCTAATCATCGTATTTGGATTTATTACAATGATTATACTTATAATTTTATCTATATATATTATTTCTAAAAGTGTTTTGACACCTCTAAAAGAACTTAATATAGCAACAAAGCATATCGCCGATGGTAATCTTGATTATAGAATTACCTATAATAAGAATGATGAATTAGGATTATTCTGTAAAACATTCGATTCTATGAGAGTTAAATTAAAAGAATCCTTAGAAAAACAAGCCCGAGATGAAAAATCTCGTAAAGAAATGATTGCAAGTGTTTCTCATGATTTACGTACTCCCCTTTCTTCAATAAAAGGCTATGTGGAAGGTTTACAAGATGGTATAGTCAGTGATAAAAAAGATGTTAATAATTACTTGTCTATCATTAAAAATAAAACAGACACATTAGATAAATTGATTGATGATCTCTTTGATTTTTCTAAACTGGAACTAAATAAACTAGAGATGAACTATATTGTAGATGACAGTAATAACATATTATCAGATATGTTTAGTAATATAAAATTAGAATTCCAGAATAACAATGTCAAATTGGATATTGAAAAACCTTATCCCTCTGTCCAAATAAAAATTGACCCTTATAGATTAAATCAAGTATTTGACAACCTCATAAATAATGCTTTAATTTATTCTGATAAAGATTTATTAATCAAAGTTGGGGCTATAATAAAAGATTCCGACCTTGTATTTTATGTAAAAGATAATGGTATAGGTATAGAGCAAAAAGATTTACCATATATTTTTGAAAGGTTCTACCGAAGTGAAAAATCAAGATCCAGACAATATGGAGGAACAGGTTTAGGGTTATCCATTTGTAAAAACATAATCAATATTCATGGAGGGGAAATATGGGTAGACAGTATTATACATGAGGGTAGTTGTTTTTATTTCAGTATACCTATAACTAATAAATGTGTATAATAAAAGGCTCTCATTATATGACAGCCTTTTTATTGACAGCTATTTTATTATTGATAAGCTTCTTCCTTCAATACTCCTACAAAAGGTAGATTCCTATATTTCTCATCAAAGTCGATTCCGTATCCAACTACAAATTCATCTGGAATATCAAAGCCTTTGTAACTAACATCAATATGTGCTTTTCTTCTTTCCGGCTTATCTAGTAGAGTACAAATACTTATACTCTTAGCCCCTCTTGATTTCAAATAATCTGTAAGATAGCTTAATGTTGTACCTGTATCAATAATATCTTCTACAACCAACACATTTTTTCCTTCAATATCTTCATCTAGATCTTTTAATATTTTAGCAACACCCGAACTCTCTGTAGAACTTCCATAGCTTGATATAGCCATAAAATCTAAAGATATAGGAATGTTGATTTTTCTAATCAAATCAGCTACAAAAACATTAGCTCCTTTTAATATGCCTACTACAACTAATTTTTCACCGGTAAAATCCTTAGTAATTCTATTAGCAAGTTCAGTAACTTTCTTAGCAATAACTTCTTCCGATACAAGTACTTTTTTTACATCATTTAACATGATTTATCCTCACTTTCTCAATTCAAGTCAAAGACATTATAACACCAATTGGAAGAAATGTGAACATACTTTTGCATTTTAATTAGAATGTTCGAAAAACAGTTTATGGTTCTATCTTTCTACAAATCACAAAAAAAGGTTGCTCACATTAAATTTTTCATTTTCTGTGATACAACCTTGAAATTAATTACTATTTACCTTGTCCATATTTATATTTAGCAAATTCCTTCATTGCTTGAATATTTTCTTCTGATAGAGGTACAAAATCTTTTCCAACCGATCTAATTAATTGATATATTTGTGCTGTAACTTCTAAAACATTTGCAACTTTGAACGCTGCTTCCATACTTTCACCAACACATACTGCTCCATGAGATTGAAGTAAACAAGCATTTGCTTCTTTTCCTAATGCTTTAATACATTCTTCTGCAAGTTCTTTAGTACCTGGTAAAGCATAATTAGCAGTTTTTACTGGTGCTCCTAATGCTTGTGCTGCTTCATCAATTAATAGAGGTATATCTTCTCCCATACAAGAGAATACAGTAGAATATATTGGATGAGTATGTACCACAGCTTTTACTTCTGGTCTATTTCTGTAAACACTAAGATGTAATTCTGTCTCTATTGTAGGTTTTCTAGTACCTTCAACAATCTCACCATCTAGATTACATACAACAACGTCATCTGTAGTACAATCACAATAATCCATTCCACTTGGTGTTAGATAAACAAGTCCTGTTTCCTCATCTTTAACACTTATATTCCCCCATGTTTCAATTGTAAATCCTGAATTAATTAATTTTTTACCTGATTCGATTATTAATTTTTTAAAGTCCATTTTTCCCATCCTTTACTATTTTTATTAACTGCTTACTCTGCAAATTGTTCACAATATTTTTTGTGTTCTTCTACGTTTTCTTTTGTTATTAGTTTTGCTCCTGTGTCAATATATTCCTGTGAATCTTCACCATTAATAATATTCACCATATTTTCAACACCTAGAATACCCATTTCTGCTGGATACTGAGCAACTGTTCCATACATGTCTCCTTTTTCAACCATATTTAATGCTTCACTGATAGCATCAAAACCTATGATACTGATATCTTCTTTTTTACCTGCTTCTTCTACTGCACGTAAAGCACCTATAGCCATTCCATCATTAGAAGCAAATATCAATCCGATATTCGGATTAGCACTTAATATATTCTGAGTAGCTGTATATCCTTGGTCTACTTCCCAGTTTGCTGATTGCTCTGCGACAACATTAACATGTGAGCCAGCTGCATCGAAGAAACCATTTCTTCTGTCTGCTGCATTCTGTTGTCCTTCAATACCTGTTAGTATAGCAGTTTCAATTCCTTTTTCAAAGTTTTCTATGACATATGCTCCAGCAAATTTCGCACCAGCATAATTGTCTGTTCCATAAAAAGGTACTTCGAAATCTACTTCATCTAAAATACTTTGGTCTATCTTGGTATCAAGATTAATTACAGGTATTCCTGCTTCTTTACATTTTGTTAAAGCAGTTGATAATCCCTCTGAAGAACTCGGTACAATACATATTCCATCTACACCTGATGTAATCATATTTTCTACAATTGTTAACTGAGCTGCAGCACTTGCATGTTGGTCAGCTGCTTGTACATCTAATTTTATTCCTAATTCTTCAGCCTTTTGTTTTGCACCATTCACCATTGTGATAAAATATTCATTGTTTAATGTCATAGGAACAAATCCTATAGTAATTTCTTTTTGCTTATTGGAAGAACCATCATCCGTTGGAGATTTTGAATCATCCTTAGTTGTATCTTTACACCCTGCTAAAACAAATGCTACTAAAAGAATTGACATAATTAACGTTGATAATCTTTTTTTCATAAATAATCCTCCTTAAAATTATTTAAAGCATTTATAATTATTCAGCTCTTCTCTCTTTTGCCTTATCAAAGAAAACAGCTGTAATAATCGCTAATCCAATTATTATAGTTTGGAAATATACTGGAACATTCAATATCTGAAGACCACATTTTAACATTCCAAGTATTAATGCACCAACTAATGTATTACCTATATTCCCTTTACCACCTGACATTGCAATACCACCAATAACAACTGCAGCAATTGAATCAAGCTCATATCCTGAACCTGCATTAGGATCTGCATAAGACAATCTAGATAATAATAAAATACCTCCAATAGCTGCGAATATACCTGAAATTATATATGAATAGACTTCAATTTTCTTAGTCTTAACTCCTGCTAATTTTGCAGCCTTTGCATTACCACCAATAGAATATATCCATCTACCTAATCTAGTTTTAGTCATTATGGTCATCATTATTGCATATAGAATGAAAACGTATAAAATTGATATTGGCATTCCGAATATTTTAGTATTCATAATTGCTTTTAATCCTTCTGGAAAACCAGAAATAGGTTTACCAGAATTAAGAACCATAGTTACTCCTCTAATGATTTGTAGAGAACCTAATGTAACAATAAATGCAGGTATTTTCCCATAACTTATTAATGCACCATTACAAGCTCCAATTAATATACCTGTAACGACTAGGAGTAAACAAACCACTCCAATAGGCATACCCGATTTTATTAGTAAACCACCTAATATACCAACAAATCCAACCGTTGATCCTACTGAAAGATCGATTCCGCCTGTAAGAATTACAACAGATTGTCCTATAGCAATTACCGCAATAACCGATGACTGTGTTATTACATTCTGAATGTTACCGAAGGTTAGAAAATTTTTGCCTGCTAATCTACACACTACAGTAAATATTATCAAAATAGCTACAGCTCCAATATACAGTGTTAAAGATTGCAAATCAATTTTTTTCATACCATCTTTTTCTAATACATCATTCTTCATCATTATTCCCTCCATATAAAGCACAAGATAATATGTCTTCTTGTGTCAGATTATCTTCATTAGGTAAAACAGCAGCAATTTCTCCTTCTTTCATTACCGCTACAGAATCACACATTTTCAAAACTTCTACTAGATCAGATGAAATCATAATAATTGAAGCACCTTTTTCAATTAGCTGTCTCATTATTTCATATATTTCATCACGTGCCCCAACATCAATTCCTCTAGTGGGTTCATCAAATATATATATATCAGAATCAGAAAATAACCATTTAGCTATTACTACCTTTTGTTGATTTCCTCCTGATAAGTTTTCTACTTTATAGAAAGGACTATGTGTTTTAATCTTTAATTTACTGATAAAATCTTGTGTAACTTGTTTCATTTTATCTTTACTTAATAAAAGTCCACCAAATCTATTAAGATTAGGTAATGCCACATTATCTAAAACTGTATGCATTAGTATTAATCCTTCATCTTTTCTATCTTCACTCAGATAAACCATACCATTATCTATTGATTCTCTTATGCTGTTCCCTTTTAAGGTTTTACCCTTTAGACTAATGCTTCCTCTTTTGGTTTTGTATGCCCCTATAATACACTTAGCTAGTTCAGTTCGGCCTGCACCAACAAGCCCTGCTATACCTAAGATTTCACCTTTTCTTAGTTTCAGACTAACATCCTTAATTAAATTTTTGTAATATAAGTTTTTGACTTCTAAAACTACTTCATCCTTAATATATTTGTTTTCTACCTTTTCAAAACTTACTTTTCTACCAACCATTAATTTGGTTAATTCATCACAGTCTGTTTCATTAAGATTAACAGTTGAAACATATTCCCCATCTCGCATAACTGTACATCTATCACCTATCTCAAATAATTCACTCATTCTATGAGAGATGTATATAATTCCTACACCATCAGATTTTAATTCATTAATAATTTCAAACAATTTAGCAGTCTCTTTATCTGTGATAGCGGCAGTAGGCTCATCAAGTACAAGAATTTTAACATCATTAGATATGGCCTTAGCTATTTCCACCATTTGCTTTTGTGCTACACTAAGTTCAGATACCAATACGGTAGGATCGACCTTCAACCCAATTAAGTCCATATATTTTTTTGATTCTTTTATTGCAGTTTTTTTGTCAATCAAACCATTTTTAGTAAATTCCTTACCAATATATATATTCTCGAAAATAGGTACACAAGGATTCAAGTTGAACTCTTGATAAATAACACTTATTCCATTATCAATCGCTTCTTTTGGAGACTTGAATTCAACACATTCTCCATTAAATTTAATGATACCGCATTCCTTTTTATAAGCAGCAGATAATATCTTAATTAGAGTAGACTTGCCTGCTCCATTTTCTCCCAATAGAACATGAACTTCACCTGGTTTTACTTCAAGTTTCGCATCGTTTAACACCTTAACACCATAAAAGCTTTTTGAGATACCTTTCATTTCAAGTATATTCTCTTTCATACCATACTCCTCACTTTATACTAATTTAGAATACCTATCTACTATACTGTTATCTTCATTCTCTATTTGATATTCTTCTAAATTAATAGATTTTTTAACAATATCTCTCATATCTTTTAAAGATATATCTTTTTCAAAATGTTTAATTTGAACAACAATATTGCCAAGAGATGTACTTTCTTTACTACAAGCAATAATTCTTTTACCTGTTCTTTTTGCTGTCAATTTATTGACTACAATATTTTTCGAACCACCTCCTACGATATATATATCTTCGAATTGTTTTCCTATTACCTTTTCCAGACTGCTAATGGTTTGAGCATAACAACAAGCCATTGATTCTTGCACTGCTTTAATTACAACACTCCAGTTAAAATCTCCTTTTATCTGGTTAGTTTCAGTCAGATAACTATATATTTCTTTTCCCATATGAACAGGATTGAAGAATCTATTGTTGTTAATATTAATAAGTGGTACTTCTCCATTATACAATTCAGCTATATTATTTATTTCTTCCCATGAATTGTCTCTATTAGTTATTTCATCATATTCTTTTTTTATTCTTTGAATAATAAACATCCCTGCACTATTTTTTAATATTGTTATTTTATTAAATGCACCTATTTCATTAGTTAAATTGCTTTCTAATACTTCCTTAGTTACGACTGTTTTTTCTAATTCTGCACCTATTAACGACCAAGTACCCGAACTGATAAAAGCAAAATTATCTTCCATAGTAGGTATTGCCACTACAGCAGAAGCTGTATCATGAGAAGGTACACAGATAACAGGTATATCATAATCAATACCTACTTCGGCCTTGATAGCCGGAAGTAAATTACCTATAGTCTCACCATGTATACCTATTTCACTAAATAAATTCCTAGGAATTCCAAATTTATTACATACTTTCAAGCTGATATTTTTAGTTATGGAACTTAATATTTGTGTTGTACTTAATTCACTAGGTTCATTTATCATAACTCCGGTCAACATATAATTAAGTATGTCCGGTATCATAAGTAACTTATCAGCTTTAGCAAAAATATCAGGCATTTTTTCTTTTATTCCATTCAACATGAATACAGAGTTAATTTTGTCACATAATATTCCAGTCTCATAAAACATTTTATCTTTTTCATCGTTTGATAAAGCATTTAAAGATTTTTCACCAATTGTATTTCTATAACTTAATGGATTACTTATCATATTCTTATCTTTATCATATAATGCAAAATCTACACCCCATGTACAAATACCGATTGAATCGATTCTATCTATATTTTTTTTAACTTCTTTTAAGCTTCTTATGAAAAAATCAAATATTTTTTGTAAATCCCAGTAATAATAATCTTGTACTTTTATCATACTATTTGACTCTTGTGAAATAACCTCTGTTGTAATCTTATTTCCATCATATTTACCAAGTACAACTCTATAAGAAGAATTACCACAATCTAGTGAAATAATATTTTTAACTGTATTCATAATAGCCTCCTTTATACGTATTTTTATGCTATTGGATTCTAATATTCAATCTATAATCTTTAAATATATCCTTAATACAGTTTAGATCACTTGTTTTTAAAGACTTCATATCACCCATATCATACTTTCTCCCTAATCCTTCATACTTTGGCATTCCTAATCTGTGATAAGGTAAGAAAACAACTTCTTCTATATTATCTAACTTCTGAATGAAATCCAGAAACTGTCTTATTGAATTAATATCATCATTACATCCAGGAATATAAGGATACCTTACAGATAACTTTCCTTTATAATTCTTTGATAGCCATATTAGGTTATCAATAATCAATTTATTATCTTTACCCGTCAATTCCTTATGTTTCTCACTATTCATGTGCTTAATATCATAATAAATATAATCTACATAATCACATGCTTCTTTTATATTCTTTATATCAATATAACCACAAGTTTCTACCAATGTAGTGATATTATAATCTTTCAATCTCTTACTGCATTCTTTTATGAATCCGCTATAGAAAAATGGTTCACCACCACTAAATGTAATACCACCACCTGACATTTGATAGTATTTATTATCTTTCAGAATCTCCATAATCAATTCATCAACTTGCATGTCTACTCCTATTAGACTTCTTGCATTATTAACGCAATTATCAATGCATTTTCCACAGTAATTACATAGATCAGTATTGGTTATATATAATAATCCGTAGGTTAAATCTATAGCTTTTTGATTACAAATATCTATACACTTACCACAATTAGTACAGGGAGCCTTCTTAAATAATATTTCTTTTTTGAACTCTTGGGATTCAGGGTTTGCACACCATTTACATCTTAATGCACAACCTTTCAAAAAGATTACTGTCCTTATACCTGTCCCGTCTTCTGTAGCAAATCTTTCAATATTAAAAACTCTTGCTGTCTCCATAAATCTCAGCTCCAAAATCATGTGATTATATTTCTAATTCAGTTCTATTAATAACATCTAGTTGAACTTCAGGTACTAATGTAGTAAATAATGCACTATATCCAGAAACCCTAACCATCAGGTCATTATACTTTTCTGGATTTTTTATTGCCTCTTTGTAAATTTCACCATTTACAACATTGAATTGTATTTGTTGTCCATAATTATTAAAAAGTACTTTTACCATATCTATAATACGTTGTCTATTTCCTTTCGTTGCAAGAGCTGAACTAGTAAGTCTCATATTAAATATTGCTCCTTTTTGAAACCATATACTAGGAAGCTTAGATATTGAATTACACGCTGCTGTTGCTCCATTTTTCTCTGAACCATTTGCTGGAGATATACCATTATTGACTGGATCTCCACTTTTCCTTCCATCAGGAGTTGCTCCTATACATCTACCAAAAGCAATATTTCCTGTAACAGGACTTTGACTATATGAATAGCAACAAGGTATAGGACCTTTTCCATATTTTGAACTTTTATAATCGTATCTATATGAAGAACCGATAAAATCTTCTAATTTTACTACCCAACTATCTGCAATATCATCATCATTACCAAATTTTGGTGATTTATTCTTCAATATTGCTCTAATTTCTTCTCCTCTTGGTAAAGTATCATTATCTTCAAAATTAGTATTTAATGCATGCAATAACTGTTCTAATGTAATTAACTTTTTATCAAAGACAATCGTATCTATAGCAGCTAATGCATCTCCTGCACTGATAGTTCCTGCTGTAGGTCCACCGTCTGCTGAGTATAGGGAACCACCTTCAACAAGATCTAAGCCCCTACCAATACAATCTTCAACTAATGAAGCTCTAAAAGCATTAATATCAGTAAGTACGTGAATCTCATCATTAATATGTTCGGTAACGACTTGAAGGTCCATAAAATATTTAAGCATTTGTTTATACTCATCGAATATCTCTTCAGTAGTTTTGCATTTATTAATGTCTTTAGTAGTTTTCTTAAATAATTTACCTGTATTAGGGTCAACACCATTATTTAGGGTTATTTCCAGTACTTTTTCAACATTTAACCAAGGTCCTTTTGCTGCAAAATCCCATTTACCAGGTATTGAAGCCTCGATACACCCATCAGGTGACCAATCTACTAAATCTTCTTTTGCTATTCCCATGTTTTCTAAAGTTCTCATAAAAGCCTTATCATTATAAAATGCCGGTTGCCCTCCTTGATGAATCATAACTGCTTCTAAAGCTTTCAACATAAAATCATCATTTGTTTTTTCAAACCATTTTACTGAAATAGAAGGTGTAAATAATTTAACATCTTGACATGCTTCCACGCATAAATATGAAATATCGTTTACTGCATCTTCACCATCTGTTGTTTGCCCTCCTATAGCTAAGTTGATGAACATTTGATATCCAAGGAAAAATTCTGAATCAGGCCATGAACGCAGTTTATTAAGTTCATTACATTTTACAAAGAATGCTTCAATAATTTCTAACCCTTCTTCTCTTGTCAATGTACCTTTTTCTATATCACTTTTATAAAATGGATAAACATATTGATCGAATCTACCTAATGAAATAGCGTGACCGTTAGATTCTAAATGTACAGCGAGTAAAATCAAATAAATGCTTTGAACTGCTTCATGAAAAGTTTTTGCAGGATTCAATGGCACGTTTCTACAAATATTGGCTAAGTTCAATAATTCTATTTTTCTTTTCTTATCATTAATTTCATTTGCTCTTAATTCACATTGCTCAGAAATACGATTAGAAAAATTAACTACTGCCTTATTACTTTTTAAAGCAGCTTCTAGAAACCATTTCTTCTTAACATTTCCAGGTTCTTTTAGATCCAATTCAGATATTCTCTTCTCAATTCTTGCAATGACATCTTTCAAACCTTTTTTTAAAACTAAATCATAATCAACAATAACATTACCTAAACCTGCGGCTGAAACCCATGTATCGTCAATAACACCTGCATTCCATGCCTCATTTATCTCTTCTGGAAGAGTTTTTCTAAAATTTTCATATAAAGATTTACCTTCCCAGTAATCTATACATGAAAGAATATCTTGTTTTGTTTTTTCTTCATAATAAAATTTATCTCCAGGTCTTTCATTAAAATAATATGGATTACCATTAAATTCTTCTACCAACCATTCATATGAATACTCCGGATAAATAGGTGATGATTTGGGCCATCTAGCTTGATTCCCTACTATTATCTCATCGTCAGATATAACAATTGACATCTTATCCAATACTTCATAGAATGCATCCGCTCTTCTTATAGCAATCGGCAGCCCTTCAGATTGTTTCATTGAATTCGTAAAAATAACACATCTCTCAGAACAAATCTTTGGCTGAGTCTCAAATAATCTTTTTCTTAATTTAGTTATTCTTTCATTCATATAATCAGCACCTTACTATGTATTTTGTAATAATGTAACTTGTTACAATAATTATTATATGCTCTTTTTTTAATGTTGTCAATATCTTATTGTGTATTTTTACATATTTTATTGTTATAAGCTAATATATTTATGCATATAGACGGACCAAGCTACTACTAATATGTTTTTAATAGTAATATTCCTCAATAATTTAAATTTACTTAAATAGTATTGCATTATAATGCATTTTATAGTAAACTTGTTACATAACAAAGTAATAGGGATGATAAAATTGAGTACTAATAAAAAAAAGTATTTTGGTATTAGAGATATAGCAAAGATTGCAGGAGTTTCAACTGCAACTGTTTCAAGAGTTATTAATTCACCAGATTCAACATCGGAAAGTATCAGAAAAAAAGTGATGGCAGTTATAGAAGAATATAATTATGTTCCAAATCAAATGGCCAAAAATCTATTTTCAATGACTTCAAATTCAATAGCTATTTTTGTTTATGATATGGAAAATCCATTCTTTACGTCGTTGGTTAAAAAACTTAATAACATCGCCTTTAAAAATAAATATACACTATTGATTTGTGATACTGAAAATAACATCGATAAAGAACAAGAATATTTGAATTACTGTAAAAGTATACGTACTTCAGGAATAATACTTACTGAAGGAGTTAATTATGACCTTTATTCATCTGATAGTCAACAAACTATTGCATGTCTGGATAGATCAGCTGATACTAGGTTTTCTACTGTCCGATCAGATAATGTTAAAGGAATGAAACTTCTGATTGACTATCTATACAATCTTAACCATAGAAAAATAGCTTTTGCTGGAGCAATGGATGAATTCCAAACAGCAACAGAACGTAAGAATAGTTATATCAAATCATTGAAATCTCATAATATAGACGTTGATGAAGAATATATTTTTACAGGTCATTTTAATTACGAAACTGGTGTTAAGGCACTTAATTATTTTTGGTCTCTCAACCAAAAACCAACAGCGATTGTATGTGCAAATGACCAAATAGCAAAAGGGCTTATTATGGAAGCTTATAAATTGAACATTTCAGTTCCAAATGATTTATCTGTTGTAGGATTCGATGGAATTGTTTCATCATATTTTTATCCTAGAATAACAACAATTGAACAGAATATTAAAAAACTAGCTAAAGCATTATTTAAAGCAATAACCTCAAAATCAACTGCTCCTGTACACGAAATAATTGATGTTTCAATTGTCATTGGGGAATCTTGTAAGAAGATAGAATTAGAATAAAATATTATCGTAAATAAGGTTTGTACATAATTAATGCTTATAACTAGAATTCAACAAATCCCATCCTTTGAAGGATGGGATTAATTGATTAAAGCCACTTGATTAGTAAATCTTTAATCTGCATTATAGTCTTTTTCTTATCATCATTATTGCTTCCTAGATTTTTAGTCTTTAATAGATAATTAAATATTGCTACAGCTTGCTCATCTGTTAAATCATCATTAGCTTCTAGAGCGATGTTATTAATTTCCATTATGTCTTCTTTCTGTAACAAAAATACTATGTCTTCTTTTTGCATATTATATAGGGTTGAATCCGTACTTATATTAGAAATAATCTCTTTTGCCTCATTAAATGTTATTTTTGAGAATTTAATACCCTCGAATAATTTAGAAGATTCTCTAGAATATACAGACCAATTCTTTTCTTTATTAAGGTAAGCTGTAAATGATCTTATTTCTCGTGTAGATATTTTATCCTTCTGCTTCTCTACAACTAAGATTAATCGAAAAAAATTATGTTCAATCTTAGTCAATATAAGTCTCTTACTCCATGAGCGAAACTTAGCATTGAATTCTTTTAACGCTTCAAATAAATCTTTTTCATTATCGTTGAAATTAATCTTTTTACCTTCCTGTGAAGGTGTTTTTAGTCTTAGAGAAATACTATACAAACTATATATCATTTTTTTCACCTCAGGTTGTCTGCTTTTAAATTACATTTTCTATTATTATAGCACAACAGTTATTAATGTCAAGTAATATAATTCTATATAGTTCTATATTATGTGAATAAATATTAATTAGAGCTAAATGCAGTATTATATTGGATATAATAAATCAATATAGAAAAACATAGTGTTATATATTATAATTAAGTGTCATTTGTCTGAAAACCGTATTATAAATATAGATATATCAAAAACTTTAGAAAACCCAATAGATTTAATGATATATTCCTAATAGTATAATATTTATTTGATATTATACTATTAGGATTTTTCACGGTAAACCCTATTGATTCTATTCGCCTCTTTGAATTCTTGCTGTTTCTACCATGGCTAAATAACCTTCTATAGGAACATAACTTGGTATGGAATTACCTGAACCTAGAGCAAATCCTTTGTGATTAATTGAAGAATCTATTACATTTTTTACATATTTTTTTATTTCTTGTTCGGTGGAGCGACATAATACATCTGTATCAACGCCTCCAAAATTACCAATAACATCTCCATATTTTTCAACCCATACTGAAAAAGGAGCTATTTGGTCTTCATTAGAATGTTTAGCATTAATTTTAGCTATATTAATGAGATCATCCATTACATCGAAAATCTGACCGCATGAATGTAGTAAAAAAGGCTTGTTATAAGAATGAACTTGGGCAATTATTTTCTGGTATTGAGGGATAATATTATTTCTAATATCTGTAGTTGATATTAAAGTTTGACTTTTGAATCCAAGGTCATCACCAAACCTGCATACAGCATATATATCTCCAAATTCATTTAAAAATCTTTTCCATATTTGAATCATCATGTCCCCTACTTCCCTAAATAAATCTTTGTAAAGTTCAGGATCATCTATTGAGATATAGCAGAGATCAGTATATCCCACTATATCTTGTACACATTCAAAAACTCCATTACCTGGTCCCCCTATGGCTTTCATTCCTTCTGGCATTTCTTCTCTTAATACTATAAAATCCTCAGAATAAGCCTTGAAAAACAAATCAGGAATTTCTTTCCATGGATATTTATTAAAATCATCTCTCGTTTTAATAACTCCAGGTTGATGGTTCCCTAGAGCACCACTTCCCGGCATTATTGCACCGATACATCTTTCCATTGAAACAGTATCATATCCCATTTCTCTAAAAAACCCAGTATAAATTTTCATATATTCTCTTTTATCTGCTTGGTTCCCATTAATTAAATCAACAAACTTTTTATTAAGAATTTTCTCCATTCTTTCATCTGAAATAATATGCTCATATAACGGCATTCTATCAGGCTTTACATTATTTGCTGCGTTTACAAGATTCATATAATCCGGTATAAAGTTACTCATATTTATTACCTCCCATTATAATAATGATTTCTAACTATAGATTAACTTAATGAGAGATAAAAATATATCTATTTTTTGCTCATTTCTTTACATATTTTGCTTTTTTAATCTTACTGGGAGAATATCCCCTGATTCTTTTGTACACTCTGTTAAAACTAGATATATTATTATATCCTACTTCATAGGCAACCTGAGAAATGTTCATATCTTTATTAAGAAATAATTTTTCAGCTTCACAAATTCTAACAAAATCAATATATTCTTTAAAATTACTACCAGTAACTTTCTTAAAGAAACGCGAAAAATAATAATAACTTTTATTAGCCATAAATGCAGCTTTTTCAAGGGTAATTTTCTCTCTATAATGCAACTCTATATATTTTAATATGGGATTGATTTCTTGTAACTCCTCTTCTTTAATTCCGGGTTCATATAATTGTAATTCATCATTTCTAATTAAAAGAGCTATCATTTGATAAATATAACCTTTAATAAATATCTCATATCCAACTCTTTTTTCTATAAATTCATTGTAAATTCCTATGAATATATCAATTATTTCTCTTTGGCTCTGAAAAACTCTAGGAGCATAGAGTTTTTGGTTTCTTGTCTTTTGTAAAAATGTGATTATATATTTAGATTCATATATAACAGATAAATTACTTAACATGTCTGTCAAAAACTTAACAACTAGTATTTTTGTTTTATCATAATTATTACACCATGTACCATGTATATCCCCATTTACTAGTAAAATTACATCATTAGTTTTTACATCAATAACTTTATCATTTATTTGTTGTAAAGCATTACCTTCTATCATATACAATATTTCAACACAATCATGCCAATGTGGTTTAACAGTTATATTTGATTTTTGATTATCTTGAATAAACACGTCAACAGGAAAAGGAAATTCAGGTAAAATCAAATTTTCTTTATATGGTTTCATCATATATTTCTCCTTATAAATATAAAGTTATTATGGTATATAGCTACTTGTAATAGTACTATATACCATAATTTATTAATAGTAAATGTTTATTTACAACAATATAAAAATACCGTTAAACAAAATATATTAATACCTAGCTAAGTTAATCAATATACTAAAAACCACTACCTAAAATATATTTTAATATATTTTTAGATTCAATACCACTTGGAACTAAATGAACTGGCTTATTCAGAATAAAATCATTAGGACCATCAACTTTCCAAGATATAATTAAATATTAATAATTGCAATTAACATCAAATATCAATCAAATAAATATTCTAATTTATTATTTTTATTATTAAGTTTTAAAAAAAGTATGTATAAGTAATTTTTCAAAAAGCACCCTTCATATTGATTTTAAAAAAACACCTTTTATATGATATATATTAGTGACAATATTTTGCAATCATATAATAGGTGTTTTTTAATAAATTATTTAATTATCTATTATCTATGAATCAAAAAGATCCGTCCCATTGATTCATTATGTATTAAATTAAATCTAATTTAGAATAATCGATGTTTCCATCTGCATCAACAATGTTTTCATCCGCATTTACCTTTTCAATTTTTCCTATAAACATTTCATGTGAACCTGTCATGATAGAATCAACAACTGTACATTCAATATTTACTGGACAATCAACTAAGATAGGTGCATTGACTTTACTTGCATCAGCTGTATTAATTTTAGCTAATTTATCTTCATCTCTCCCACTTACACTACCTAAATAATCAAATTCTTTTTTAAAATCTTTAGTAGGTAGATTTACAACAAAACATTTTGTATCCTTTACCATTTGGTATGAATATCTAGATGGAACTATTCCAACCATTACCATTGGTGGATCGTAGCTACAATTACCACAATAACCAACAGCAAGTGCATTGTCCTTACCATTTTTATCTCTACAAGATACTAATACTTTTGGTGCTGGTTGTAAACTAGATTTTGCTAAAGCCTGTTTTTTATTCATAATACGAACTCCTTTTTTATTAAATTGTATAATTTATTTTACTTTACTACTTATGTTACTCCTTTAGATATATAATGTCAATTTGTATTTTATCCATAATTATTAATGTAATTTATAATATTTTATTATATTTTTTTATTGATTCATTTATAGAATCAGCATTTTTACTAGTTAAACGAAATCGGTTACTACTTGAAATTGAATCTCTCTTTTTATATTTCACTAATTTGATAATTTAATTAATTGCAGGAAGTGAAATTTTTTATTTACTTTTAATGTGTATCATTGTATAATTTTTATTAAAGATTATATATATAGAAACTAGTGATATTGTGGTATTGATTAAAAGGATAATGCTGCTTATTAATATAGAAGTTTCTTAATACATATGAATATTTTTATTATTCAAATTGAATTAATTAATGTATTATCGTTAATACAAAAAGTTTATAACCCCAAAAATCTAAATTTTATTACAAGAACAAGGGGGTTAACCACTTGAAAACCTTTAATAAAATAATTCAGGGAGGAATACACATGAAACACATTATAAAAGTTGGTATAGTTGGCTATGGTAACCTAGGAAAAGGCGTAGAATTTTCCATAAAGCAAAATGATGATATCAAGTTAACTGCTATTTTTACAAGACGAGATCCAAAATCTTTAGTAGTCGCTGATAAAGATATAAAAGTATTATCAATATCCGAGGCAGAAAAATATAAAAATGATATTGATGTTTTAATTTTATGTGGGGGCTCAGCTACTGATCTTCCTGTACAAGGACCTCAGTTTGCAAAAATGTTCAATACAGTGGATAGTTTTGATACTCATGCTAAAATACCAGAATACTTTGAATCAGTTAATGAAGCTGCCAAATCAAATGGTAATGTAAGTATTATATCAGTTGGTTGGGATCCAGGACTATTTTCTATGAACAGATTATTATCAGAATCTATATTACCAGACGGAAAAGGTTATACTTTCTGGGGTCGTGGTGTTAGTCAAGGCCATTCTGATGCGATTAGAAGAATTGAAGGAGTCAAAGGAGCAGTTCAATATACTATTCCTATTGAAAATGCTCTTGAAAAAGTTAGAGCAGGAGAAGCACCAGAATTATCAACTCGTGAAAAACACTTAAGAGACTGTTATGTTGTAGCTGAAGAAGGTGCTGATAAAGATAAGATAGAAAAAGAAATTAAAGAAATGCCTAATTATTTTTCTGATTATGATACTAATGTAACTTTCATAACCGAAGAAGAACTGAAAGCTACTCATTCAGAGATGCCTCATGGGGGATTTGTAATCCGCAGCGGGAAAACAGGTGAAGAAAATAAGCATAATCAAATCATTGAATTTTCTCTCAAACTAGATAGTAATCCAGAACTTACTGGTAGTGTTTTAGTCGCTTATGCGAGAGCAATCTATAGATTAAGCCAAGAAGGTGCAACTGGTGCAAAAACTGTTTTCGACATACCACTTGCATACTTATCACCTAAGACTGGTGAAGAATTAAGAAAACAATTATTATAATTTTATTTATGATCTACGATATCAATATGTAAACTTCAGATTGATGATTTCTCAAGAAATGCTATGTTTTATATAGCATTTCTTTTTTATGAGGAGTAGCCTCTTTGTTCTATTATATGAAAATCCTACTTTTTCAAACATATAAAACGTTCTTAATAGTAAAACCTATCATAAATTCTAATTAATTTAGTTAACCAACAAAAGACATGTATAATTCTATCTAGTCAAGGAAATAATAATCTAAAACTTTATGTAAGAGGATGATTATATGCGACAAAGGAAAAGAATGTCTTCAGACATATCCATAACCAATGACCCCAATGAAAGTAAAGCTATAACAGATGGACTTAATAATATTACCGCACATGAATTAATTACTGAAAATGATGTAGTAGTCATAACTCCCAACTGGGTCAATTTTGATAAACCTAATCCGGATTCTGCAGTTGTAGTTGGACATGAAAGCCTAAGAACCATTATTAAATACGTTAAAGGCAATAACCCCAAAAGAATAGTAGTTGCAACTGGTTCTGGTGGACAACCCACTAGTGATGTCATGAAAAAAGTTGGTTATGATCAAATAATCCAAAATGAAGGTGTTGAATTTATAGATCTAAATTATGGTCCTTATACAACTATCAGTCTTAACAACCAAAGACCTTCATCAACCAAAATAAATAAACTAATTGAAGATGTAACAGTACTAATTTCATTTACCCAACTTAAACATCATGAATCTGCAACAATGTCAGCTTGTATTAAGAATATTGCTCTTGCATGGCCTCCAGCAGAGATACATGGATATCCTAAAAAAGCTCTAGGCATACATGATGATATTCATAGTTTTATATGTACAATGGCAGAAACAATACCTATAGATATATCTATTTTAAGTTGTAATCCAACTATGATAGGAACTGGTCCAACAGGAGGTATTCCTAGACACACTGAACTAGTTGTTTGTGGAACAGATCCCATTTCAGTAGATACTATAGGCGCTAGATTATTAGGTTTCAAACCTGAAGCAGTTCAATATTTGGATAAATGTGATAGATTGAAAATGGGAATAACAGACTTAAAACAAATGAATATGATTGGATTGGATCTAGTCAGTGCCGAACAACAATTCAGCAAAAAAGTATATGGAGAAACATTAGCTATAGATAGTAAAAATTAAAAAAACATGGAAGTTACCTTTCTATAACATAACAAAATGATATGCTCAGAATTAATATCATATGAGCATATCATTAATTGTTTAAATGGATTATCCTACTTTAGAAGCTTTTTCAATAATTCCCCGTCCTAATCCTAAAACCCTGCTTAACTGCCTTATACTAGCACCAGTTTCTTTTTTGATCTTAAAAATCATATTATCCCTATCACTTTTTGTAAAATTATTAATATCTTTGATATTATATCTTTTTTGAATATGTTCTTTCAACTCATAATCCGTAAATTTGATTTTCTGGTCATATTCTAAGCATTCATCTGAATTTGATCTAGTCATATAAGCTTCAAACTTTTCTTTATCGTGAAAGTGATTAAGTATGTTGTTGGTATCAAGCTTAACTTTATCACCATATAATCTGTCAATATACTTATGGTAGCTACTCCAGATATATTCAGCTGGTGAATTAGTCATATTTGCTTTTACAGGATTCTGATGTATGTATCTAGCGACCATCAATAGATAATTTTCGCTCTCTACCACTTCACTTTTATACCTGTTTTCAAAAAGATGTCCCGTTCTTCCATACTTATTGTTATGCCATTGAACATAACTTACTGTTATTCTCTTAATGCTGTTACCTATTTCTTCATTTTCTTTTATCAATAGATGAACATGATTATCCATAAGACAATATGCATATAGAGAAAATCCCCCGACCTGTTTAGCTTTTAGCAAAGTCTGTAGAAATCTATCTCTGTCTTCATCATCCATAAAAATATTACGCTTGTCAATTCCACGTAACATGATGTGATATATACCTGACTTACTTCTTTCTCTTTTTTTTCTTGCCATTTAACATCACCATATTAAATATATCATATTTACATCAGCAAGTCAAAAGAAGCGTCCCTTAGTCATTTATTCATCTTTGATTACATCAATCTCAACTTTTTGAGGTAACGCTAATCTGCATTCTACTTCAATTCCTTTTAATATTGCAGTTGGTATTGGACATGATGGATGTTTACAATACTTTTTAGCTAACCTACATACTTTGGATTCACCAAATGTACCTAAAACTTCACCGAAACTATCTATTTCTATTAATTCATCATTTATAGTTTGATAATTAGGACAATCCGTTTGAACATTAATAGTCACATTTTGCATGTCTTTAGATTCAACATCAATGGTTGTATCAAATCCGCATATACCTGGTTTTACTTTTACATGTGTCATTTTATTAATCCTCCAATTTTTATGATATAAGTTAATTCTCGTCAATAATACAATTATAATTTTTATAAAAACAAATTTCTATTAAATATTTGCTATTTATATCAATATATTATTTATTAATTTCCCCATGCTCTACATTACAACTCGAATAACGTAACTCAGTTTTATTGATTTTAATACAATTTTATTTTTTTTAATAAAGTTATGTCAAGCATTTTTGAAAATGTCTCGAAATTTTTAAAATATGAGCACCGATTATTTTGGTGCTTTAATAACTTCCGCATTTATTCCACGGTCCTATTTACAACGAGCCTCTAATGGCATGGTTTTAT